>JBGUUS010000028.1:0-11661 GCA_045133675.1 Oscillospiraceae bacterium
CGTTTTCCGTGCGGCATGGAGCTGGACAGGCTGGCGCAGAGCTGTACAGTAAAGGTGAAAGCAAAGGCTTCGATGGACGGTGTGAACGCACATTTTTCCGGTGCACAGAACCAGTGTGAACAGAAAAAGAAAAAGGGTGCTTCGGACGCGGAAATCGCACGCTATGCGATCGAATACGTATGCGCGGCCGTTGACGAAATGACGGCACGTGTTTTTGAACAGTACGGAAAACTGCCGGTTTTATACGCCGGCGGTGTTATGTCGAACAGTTTGATCCGGGAGAGACTGAGCCGCAAATACGGCGGATATTTTGCTGATCCGGTGTATTCTTCGGATAATGCGGCAGGTGTTGCCCTGATCGGTGCACTGAAGGACGGTGCGTTATAAATGCAGCAGGCGGTAACGGTCACCCAACTGAATCGCTATATCAAAGCGAAGCTTTCTCTTGATCCGAAGCTTTCGAATCTGACGGTCAAGGGTGAACTTTCGAATTTCAAATGTCACGCCAAAAGCGGACATTTCTATTTTACATTAAAAGATGAGACCGGCTCGGTGAAAGCGGTTATGTTCCGGCAAAGTGCATCACGTGTGCGCTTTACGCCGGAAGACGGCATGAAAGTGATTGTGACCGGTTCGGTTCAGGTATATGAACGGGACGGCGTATATCAGCTTTACTGCGAATCCATGCAGCCGGACGGTATCGGCGAGCTTTTTCTTGCGTTTGAACAGCGAAAGAAAAAGCTTGAAGCGGAAGGCCTGTTCGATCCGGCGCACAAACGTCCGCTGCCGGAGTTTCCGCAGAAAATCGGCGTTGTTACATCAAAGACGGGCGCGGCACTGCAGGATATTCTGAATATTTTAAGAAGACGGTATCCGATCGCGACGGTTGTGCTGTTCTCGGCATTGGTTCAAGGCGAGAACGCGCCGGCATCCATTGTAGAAGGTATCCGGAATGCTTCCAAATGTCCGGACATCGATGTGCTGATCGTCGGACGCGGCGGCGGTTCTATGGAAGATTTGTGGTGCTTTAACGACGAAGCGGTTGCACGCGCGGCGTATGACTGTCCGATTCCGGTTGTTTCGGCGGTCGGACACGAGATCGATTTTACGATCCTTGATTTTGTTGCCGACCTGCGTGCGCCGACACCTTCGGCGGCGGCAGAACTCTGTACACCCGATATGCAGAGCCTGCTCGATAAAATCGACCGCACCAAAGAGCGCCTTGAACGGCTGATCACGAACAAACTGCGCGGCTGCAGTGAGCGTGTCAGCGCATATCGGTCGCGGCTTCGTGTGCTTTCGCCGCAGGAGCGGATCCGCAGCAATACCGAAAAACTCGCTGTATTGCGGGAACGCCTTGCATTCTCCGCACAAAACGGACTGCGCCTGAAAAAGGAACGCCTTGCCAAAACGCTTACGGCAATGGAAGCTATGAGTCCGCTTGCGGTCTTAACGCGCGGTTATTCCATCACGATGAACGAACGCGGTGAGGTTATCCGCTCGGCTTATGAACTTTTGCCGGGTGCGCTGGTGAAAACGGTGCTTCCGGACGGCGAACTTTTGAGCGTGGTACAGCAGACGAAAGGGAAGGCGGAAACGACGTGAGCGTAAAGAAAAATGACGATAAACTGACTTTTGAACAGGCAATGACACAGCTGGAACAGCTTGTAAAACAGCTGGAAAGCGGCGATCTTGCGCTGGAAGAGTCGATGAAAGTATATGAAAAGGGCGTACATCTCGCGGCTTTGTGTGATAAAAAACTCAGGGAAGCGACGCTCAAAATCGAGGAGTTGAAACCGACGACCGATGAAACAGATGAATGAAGCGATTCTTCGCACAAATGCGGCGGAGGTTTCGCAGAAATTGGAATCGTATCTCGCCAAAAGCGGTGAGGCATACGACGAAATTAAAGATGCAATGGCATATTCGGTGAGTGCCGGCGGTAAACGGATCCGCCCGGTTCTCACGCTTGAATTCGCCAAGCTTTTCGGCGGAAAAGAAGAACACGCGCTTCCGCTTGCCTGTGCGGTTGAAATGATCCATACATACAGCCTGATCCATGATGATCTGCCGTGTATGGATGACGACGATTTCCGCAGAGGACGACCGTCGTGCCACAAGCAGTTCGGCGAAGCGACGGCTTTGCTTGCCGGTGATGCGCTTTTGACGCTGGCTTTTTCCGTAATTGCCGAAGCGCCGCAGAAAACGGGTGCTGACGCAGCAAAATGCCTGCGTTCGGCGGCGATTCTCGCACAGAAAGCCGGAATGGACGGTATGATCGGCGGACAGGTTCTGGATCTTGCCAATGAAGGAAAACCGGTTACTGAGCAGATCCTTACGCAGACAAATGCGCTTAAAACGTCGGCACTTCTGCAGGCGGCTTGCCAGATGGGTGCTGTAATCGGCGGCGCAACCGAAGAGCAGATTGCACTTGCCGGTGAATATGCATATGATCTCGGTCTTGCTTTCCAGGTTGTCGATGATATCCTGGATGTAACGGGAACTGCCGAGGAACTCGGCAAACCGATCGGCAGTGATGCGGAGAATCAGAAAACGACATTTGTTTCGCTGCTGACACTCGACGGCGCCAAAGCTTTGGCAGAAGAATGCACCGAACGTGCTGTTGCTGCTCTTGCTAAATTGCCGGAAAGTGATTTCTTGAACGATTTGACACAGTATCTGCTTGCACGCAGAACATAAACGGGAGGAGTATTATGGAAGCGATTAAAGAGCTTTTTTCAAACTACGTGCTGAACGTGGCACTTCTTTCGTGGTTCAGTGCACAGGTATTGAAAACGATCCTGGATTTTGCAAAACATAAAAAGCTGAATGCGGAACGTATGGTTGGTGCCGGCGGTATGCCGAGCTGCCACACCGCTTCGGTATGCGCACTGACAATCGCGGTATCGCGCAGCCAGGGCTTTGCTTCGCCGGAATTTGCACTTGCGTTTATGTTTGCCGCTGTCGTTATTTATGACGCAATGGGCGTACGCCGTGCAGCAGGCGAGCATGCAAAAGTAATCAACATCATGGTGCGCCGCGGTATCACCGGTGTGGACTATGTACCGCCGAAACGCCGCAAGACACAGGAAGATAAAGAGCTGAAAGAGCATCTTGGCCACACACCGTTCGAGGTGCTTGGCGGAGCATTGCTGGGTATTTTGATTTCGCTGCTTGTTCCGATGGTTTGATTCTGTTAATTTGGAGGAAAGCATGAACTATCCGGTTCTCGATACGGTGCAGACGCCCGAGGATGTAAAGCGTCTGCCCAAAGAACAACTGCCGGTGCTTTGTGATGAGATCCGCCGGTTTCTGGTGGAATCCGTCAGCAAAACCGGCGGTCATCTTGCATCGAATTTAGGCGTTGTGGAGCTGATCGTAGCACTGCACCGCCATTTTTCGCTGCCGCAGGACCGTATCGTTTATGACGTCGGTCATCAGGCGTATGCACATAAGCTGCTCACCGGAAGGAAAGAGGGATTTGCGAAACTGCGCCAGCTTGGCGGTGTTTCCGGATTTCCGCGCCCGGCCGAGAGCGAGTATGACTCGTTTATAGCAGGACACGCATCCACTTCGATTTCGGCGGCGCTTGGTATGGCGGAGGCCGCAAGGATCAAAGGAAGCAAGGACTATACCGTTGCCGTGATCGGCGACGGCGCTTTGACCGGCGGCGAAGCGTATGAAGCGCTCAACAATGCGGGAAGAAGCAATACAAGACTGATCGTAATTTTGAATCACAATGATATGTCGATTTCCAAAAACGTCGGCGCATTCGCAAAATATCTTGCGGTGCTGCGTTCAAAACCGGGATATCTGAAAATGAAAGGCCGCGTTGAAACGGTACTCAAGCATACACCGCTTGTGGGAAAACCGCTTCGCAACTGGCTGAAAAAGAGCAAATCAGCACTGAAAAGTATGCTGTATCCATCTACCTGGTTTGAGGAGATGGGCTTTCACTATATCGGTCCGGTGAACGGACACGATTTTAAAGAGCTGGATCGGGCGCTGACATACGCAAAAGACGTTGCGGCACCGGTTTTGATTCAGATTGAAACTGTAAAAGGAAAAGGCTTTACAGACGCAGAAGCGAATCCGGGTGCATATCACGCGGTTTCTCCGGGCGGAAAATCCGCTTCGACATCCTATTCGGATGAAGTCGGTCGGCTTCTGACCGAGTTTGCAGCACGCGACGAACGCATTTGTGCGATCACGGCGGCAATGAAGTTCGGCACCGGTTTGCAGGGCTTTGCCAAAGCATATCCGGAGCGCTTTTTCGACGTCGGTATTGCAGAAGAACACGCTGTGACGTTTGCCGGCGGTCTTTCGAGTGCCGGTATGCTTCCGGTGTTCTGCGTGTACTCGAGCTTTCTGCAGCGCGGATACGATCAAATGCTGCACGATCTGGCGATCGATAACCGCCACGTCGTTCTCTGTGTAGACCGCGCGGGCCTTGTCGGTGAAGACGGTGAAACGCATCAGGGCGTATTTGATGCAGCGTTTCTGTCACAGGTTCCGCACATTACGGTGTATTCGCCGGAGGGATATGAGGAATTGGCGCTTTGCCTGGAACGCGCTGTGTTTGAAGAAGAAGGCGTTGCCGTCGTACGATATCCGCGCGGCGGTGACAAAAAGGCGCACGCACTTCCGGCAGTGACAGAATATACGACCGAAAAACGCGGCGGCAATACTCTCGTTGTGTCGTACGGCCGTTTGTTCAGCGAATGTGCAAAGGCAGCGGAAGGAACCGGTGTTTCGCTTTTAAAACTGACGAAGATCACGCCGATAGACAGCGAAGCGCTTGTATTTGCGGCACAGTTCGATCGCGTCATCTTTATCGAAGAAGGTATCCGAAACGGCGGTATCGGTCAGCAGTTCGGCAGTATGCTGTTGGAAAAAGGATTCAAAGGAAAATATCGCATAAGAGCGATCGACAATATATTCGTAGGACACGGTTCGGTGGACGCACTGCTGCAGATGCTTGCGCTTGACGCCGCTTCGGTCCGGAAAATGACAGAGCAGGAGATTTGACGGATGAGTGAGAAAAAACGCCTGGACGTTTTGCTTTTTGAACGCGGTCTTGCACCAAGCCGGGAAAAGGCGCGCGCACTGATTATGGCGGGTGATGTTGTAGTAGACGACGAGCGCTGCGACAAGGCCGGCGCGCTGATTGCAGAAGATGCGGCAATCCGTTTAAAAAGCGGTTCGCAGATGAAATATGTAAGCCGCGGCGGTTTGAAGCTGGAAAAGGCGATGGAGCTCTACGGCCTCGATCTGACCGGAAGTGTCTGTATGGACATCGGCGCATCGACCGGCGGTTTCACCGATTGCATGCTGCAAAACGGTGCGGAAAAAGTCTATGCGGTTGACGTAGGATACGGCCAGCTTGCATGGAGTCTGCGCACGGATGAGCGTGTTGTCAATATGGAGCGTACGAACATCCGTTACGTAACGCATGAGCAGGTTCCGGAGGATCTGGATTTTGCTTCTGTTGACGTTTCGTTTATTTCGCTGACGCTGGTTCTGCCGGTGCTTTATTCGCTGCTTTCCGAAAACGGAACGGCGCTTTTGCTGGTAAAACCGCAGTTTGAAGCCGGAAAAGGCAAGGTCGGCAAAAAAGGCGTTGTCCGTGAGCTGTCGACACATATTGAAGTTTGCAAAAAGATCTACGATTTTCTTGCGGATCTGCCGATGGCGCTGCTCGGTGCAACGTTCTCGCCGATCAAAGGCCCGCAGGGAAACATCGAGTATCTTTTCTATATTACGAAAAAAGCGGAAAGCTCCATCCCGTTTGAAGAAGTGGAGCAGATGGTGCGTAAATCGCACGAAGAACTGAGCGAATAAAGGTGGGAAGACCATGCAGGTGTTTTTGATGCCGAATCTCGAAAAAGAGAATGCGCCGTATTGTATCTGGCGCGCTGCCGACGTCCTTTCGACGAACGGTGCGCAGGTATTGGTTGAGGAAAAATATGCGGCGCTTTGCGGCGGTGCGCCTGTAACGGTCTGTACACTTCAGGAAGCACTCGCACGCTGTGACGTTCTGATCGCCATCGGTGGCGACGGCACGATGCTGCGGTGTGCATCTTATGCGGTTCGGAACAATAAACCGCTGCTTGGTATCAATGCCGGAAGGCTCGGCTTTATGACCGGCGTTGAAGCAGATGCGCTGGATTCGCTCGCACGGCTGGTTACCGGAAATTACCGCACGGACAGACGAATGCTGCTCGACTGTATCCGTCATACCAAAGACGGCGAGGAGCACTATCTCGCGCTTAACGAGGCGGTTATTTCAAATGCGGGTATTTCGCGCATGATCGAAGTGGAACTTTATACCTCCGAGAGTGATCCGATCAGTTACCGTGCAGACGGACTGATTCTCTTTACGCCGACCGGTTCGACCGCGTATGCACTTTCTGCAGGCGGTCCGCTGATCGAACCCAATGTCAACTGTATCGGTGTTACGGCAATTTGTCCGCATTCACTCACAGCGCGCCCGGTACTGTTTGCACCGGATAAAGTTTTGTTCGTCCGCGCGGCGGATGCAAACCGCAGTCCGGTCTATTTAACTGTCGACGGCGATCAGGGCACCATGCTCGATCCGGGCGATTTTATTGAGGTCCGGCAGAGCGAGCAGGTATTGCAGCTTATTTCTTTGAGCGATAGTGGTTTTTATGAAACGCTGCGCCGAAAATTCAAAATATAAGGTCTGGAGGCATCAAAATGAAAATCAAACGACAGGAAATGATCCTCAAGATCATTGCAGAGCATAAGGTTTGTACGCAGGAAAGTTTGCAGGATAAACTGCGCGAAAACGGTTTTGATGTAACACAGGCAACCGTTTCGCGCGATATCAAAAACCTTGATCTGATCAAGGTGACGCTTCCGGACGGAACATACTGCTATGCGCAGAAGGATAAGGAAACGAATACACGCACAGTCAAATACCGTGCGATTTTTATGGAAACGGTTATTTCGGTCGACCACGGACAGAACATTGTCGCGGTAAAATGTCACACCGGCATGGGCAATGCGGCGTGTGCGGCGATTGACCGTATGGAACTGGATGAAGTAGTCGGAACACTGGCCGGTGACGATACGGTATTTATCCTCACGAGAGATACCGCACAGGCAGCCGCGCTTGTGAAAAAGATCAGTGAAATGATTGGAAGGTAAGTGCCATGCTGGCGGAACTGTTTATTGAAAACCTTGCGGTTATCGAGAAGACGTCAATCCGGCTGCATGCGGGACTGAACGTTTTTACCGGTGAGACCGGTGCGGGTAAATCGATTGTGATCGACGCTGTCGGAGCCATCCTCGGACGGCGCGTTTCGCGTGAGATCGTTCGCCACGGTACACAGCGTGCTTCGGTCACGGCGCGTTTTGTTGGTCTGCCCGAAGGTGTTTATGCAAAACTTGCCGAAGCCGGAATGGAAGCCGAGGACGGCGAACTTTTCGTTTCCCGTGAGATTTTTGCGGACGGAAAGAGTACCGCACGCATTATGGGCAAACCGGTTACTGCAGCTTTTTTGCGCGAAGTCGGTGATCTTTTGATCAATATTCATGGCCAGCACGAAAATCAGGTGCTGTTGGCACCTGAACGCCATCTCTCCATTCTTGACAGCTACGGTGATCACGGTGCGCTTTTAGCGGAATATGAGACATCGTACCGTAAGGTGCTTTCGCTCAAGCGCGAGATTAAAAAGCTCACGATTGATGCACAGGAAAAAGCACGTAAAATCGAAGAACTGACCGCACAGGCAGAAGAAATCGAGGCGGCGGCGCTTTCTGTAAACGAAGAAGAACAGCTGGAGACAAGACGCAACGAATACCGCAATGCGGCAAAAATTGCTTCGGCGGTTCAAAAAGCATACATCCTTTTGGACGGAGAAGACGACGGCGGTGCCGTTGCGATGACACAGAGCGCTGCGCAGTACTGCGGACACGCTTCGGCGGATTCGCCGCGTGCTGCCGCGATATACGATCGGCTCGAAAGTGCTGCAGCAGAGCTTGACAGCATTCGTGATGCGTTGGATGAACTGCTGGAAGATATGCAGTTTGATCCGATGCAGCTCGAACAGGTGGAAGCGCGCCTTGATCTGATCCGAAAACTCAAGAGAAAATACGGCGCGACAGAAGAAGCGGTTATCAGAAGCGGCGAGGAAGCGCGCGCGGCACTCGGAAAAATCGAGGAGTCGGATGAGCGCCTGCAGGAACTGAATGCAGAAGCGGCAACGGAATATCCGAACCTTCTGCGCCTTGCCGATGAATTGACGGCTGAGCGAAAAAAAGCGGCCGAACGCTTCGTGCAGACGGTTGGCGAAGAGCTTGCGTTCCTTGATATGCCGAACGTAAAGCTTTCCGTCTCGATGGAACAGAGAAAAGCCGGTGCACACGGTCGTGATCAGGTGGAGTTTTTGATTGCAACAAATGTCGGCGAGCCGCCGAAACCGATCGCGCGTATCGCATCCGGCGGTGAGCTTTCGCGTATTATGCTTGCGGTTAAGAATACGCTTGCAGAACGCGATCATATGCCGACCATGATTTTTGACGAGATCGATACCGGCGTTTCCGGACGTGCGGCACAGAAAATCGGCAAAAAGCTCAAGCAGGCAGCTTACCACAGACAGGTTCTTGCGGTAACACATTCCGCACAGGTTGCCGCACTTGCCGATACACAGTATCTGATCCGCAAGGAAAATGACGGCACGCGTACGTATACAAATGTAACGGAACTCGACGAAGCGGCACGCATCAATGAAGTAGCGCGTATTATGTCGACTGACCGTATCACGGATCTGATGCGCGAGACAGCGCGACAGATGATCGAAGCCGGGAAAGAAGGATAAGAATGGTCTTTGCTTTGGAATGTATCGGAACGGTGGCATTCGCAGTTTCCGGTGCGATGACGGCGCTGAAAAAGCATATGGATCTCTTTGGCGTTATTATGCTGGCACTTATTACATCCGTTGGCGGAGGTGTCATCCGCGACGTTATCCTCGGAAAAACGCCGCCGGCAACTTTCCGTAATCCGGTATATGCGATTATTGCGGCTGTTACCGCGATTATCGTTTGCCTTCCGTTTGTACGTAAACTCTTTAAACGCTATGAGAAGTTTTTTGACTATCTTTTGTTCTTGATGGATACGCTCGGTCTCGGTATTTTCACCGTAGTCGGCATTGATACCGCTTTTTCGCACAGCCACCATTACAGCGCCTTTTTGATGTGCTTCGTCGGCGTTATCACCGGCGTTGGCGGCGGATTGATGCGCGATATGATGGCCGGGGATATCCCGTATATTTTCTCCAAGCATATCTATGCGATCGCTTCGATTGAAGGCGCACTGGTATGCATCTGGATGTGGGATTTTTCGCCGATGTGGGCAATGTTCTGCGGTGCGGCACTCATTGTGATCGTGCGTATCCTCGCAAGGCATTTCCATTGGGGATTGCCGCGTGCAAGTCTGCAATAAGGCTTGACAAACCGAAAAAAATTCGCTATACTGTTTGGCAATGGCTGTGATAAGAACAAGTAGCGGCAGATTCAAGGCTTTCAGAGAGCGCCCGGTTGGTGAAAGGGCGTAAGCAAATCGGCTTGCGAATACATCTTTGAGCTGCGGGGAAAAAACGGATTTTCCGGAGTAAGCCCTGCCGGGTACGCCCGTTACAGTGTTGGTCTCTCGTTCGGAGAAACGGCCGGACGGCAGACAAAGAGGCCGCATTTGTGAAGATGCGGTAAACTGAGGTGGTAACGCGATTTTTGTCGCCCTCTGTCTGTACAGGCAGAGGGCTTTTATATTTACTCTGCAGTACGAAAATACCGTTTTGAAAGGAAAGAAACTACAATGACCGTTTTTGAAGAACTCCGCCGCCGCGGCTTGATCGCGCAGGCAACCCATGAAGACCTGATCGAGGAACTTTTGAACAAAGAGAAGGTTACCTTCTACATCGGCTTTGACGCAACGGCAGACAGCCTCCACGTCGGCCACTTCCTGCAGCTTGTTGTTATGAAACACATGCAGAACGCAGGCCATCGCCCGATCGCTCTGCTCGGCACCGGTACGACCATGATCGGTGACCCGACCGGCAAAACCGATATGCGCAAGATGCTGACCGTTGAAGAAATCGACCACAACGCAGAATGCTTCCGTCAGCAGATGAGCAAATTCATCGATTTCTCCGATGGCAAAGCGCTGATCGCACGCAACGGCGACTGGCTGAAAAACATGAACTACATCGAATTCCTGCGCGACGTCGGCGTGCATTTCTCCGTCAACAAGATGCTGACCGCAGAATGCTTCAAGAGCCGTCTTGAGCGCGGTCTGTCGTTCCTTGAGTTCAACTACATGTTGATGCAGTCCTACGACTTCCTGCACTTGAACCGCGAATTCGGCTGTAAACTCGAGCTCGGCGGCGACGACCAGTGGAGCAACATCCTCGGCGGTGTTGACCTCGTTCGCCGTGTACGCGATGAGCAGGTATTCGGTATGACCTTCACGCTGCTGACCACCAAGGAAGGCAAAAAGATGGGCAAAACCGAAAAAGGCGCGCTCTGGCTGGATCCGAACAAGACTTCTCCGTACGAGTTCTACCAGTACTGGCGCAACGTTGCGGATGCTGACGTTATCCGCTGCCTGAAGCTCATCACCTTTGTTCCGATCGAAGAGATCGAGGCAATGGAGCATCTCGAAGGTCACGAACTGAACCCGGTAAAAGAGCTGCTTGCTTTCGAAGTTACCAAGATGGTACACGGAGAGGAAGAGGCAACCAAAGCGCAGAATGCGGCACGCGCCCTGTTCACCAAAGGTGCGGACGACGCAAATATGCCGTCCACCGAGCTGACCGAAGCTGACCTCGTTGACGGTGCAATCGGCGTTCTGAACCTGCTGGTTAAAGCAAAACTCGCTCCGTCCAACGCAGAGGCAAGACGCCTTGTTGCAGGCGGCGGTGTTGCGATCGACGACGAGAAAGTCACCGATCCGAAACAGACCGTTTCGGCCGAAGCGCTGAAAGCCGGCATCGTTGTGAAAAAAGGCAAGAAGATCTTCCACAAGATCACGCTTGCGTAAAATTGTGCATGAAAAACTCACCTGTTCGTATGAACAGGTGATTTTGCTGTTTTGTTGGTGTTATTCTTCCCACTGCGTTTTTTCGGGCAGAGCGCTTAAATCGGTGCCTTCCGGCCATTCGCCGGTGCGTTTATAGGCGTCAAGCAGATCGGAATCGCTGTATGGGAAGGGAACAAAGGCATCTTCCGGCCAGTGTCCCGTTGAAAGGAATGTATCGACTGCTTTCGGGTCGGACCATTCGCCGTAATCTTCCCAGTAACAGATCTCGTTATAGCTCGGCCAGGAGTGGTCCCAACCGGTTTCCGCGGGATAGAATCCGAACACATTGTAGAATTCAATTTTTTGGATATCGTCGTACGGATGAGGTGCATACGCATCTTCCGGCCATTTTCCGGTTTCGATCAGTTCATCGATTGCATCCGGGTCGGGCCATTCGCCGAATTCGAAATAATACCATTGAACGCCCATCGGCGCTTCGGATTCACCATCCCAGTTTTCCGGCGGCCAATCGCCGTAAGTGAAGAAAAAGCGCTTTTTGTCGTCGTCGGTTTCCCAGTAATACTGTTCATATTGTCTGTCCAACGGGATTGCATAAACTT
>JBGUUS010000029.1:0-13444 GCA_045133675.1 Oscillospiraceae bacterium
GACACATATCCTCTCTCGACCGGTGCACAGCACAGATTTGCTCTGGTTCGGTTGTGCGTGTCGATAATTTGTACCACCGCATAACGAGTGGTGAAAAGAAACGCACAAACCTCCGCAAGCCTTCCCCATTGGGCACCCGCAGGGCGTGCCTTGTGCTGAAGGTGGCACGAGCAAAGTGAGTGACGGATGAGGTCGATCACGCAGAAAGCCAACGCCTTCCCTTTAACCTCTTACCCTAAAAAGGATCCCGAAGGAGTCTTTTTTCATCGGCGGCGGGCCCCACCCGTTGCTTTTTGGAGGGAAATGTAATATAATAAAAAATACTGTATTCCCGTTTTCCGGAGGTTGTTATGTTTAAACTCTTTAAATGGTGTTTCACCAATTCCGTGCGTGCTCTGCTTGCCATGACTGCGATTTACGGTGTTCTGTTTCTGATCCCGTTTTTCCCGATCTTCAAAGGCCTTTGGCTGCTGATCGTTTTACCGCTCGCCGTGCTCGCCGCTTTTTTGACAATGAAACTCTGGACAAAATCCGTGAGCAAACGCGCATTTAAAACCTTTGAAGAAGGCCATACCGATATGCTGCACGACTATATGCTGCTGCTTTACAAAAAAGCGCACTATACGGCAGAAGGCCCGGCGGCGGCAATCCGCTACGTTGCGGTGCTGCTGGAACGCGGCGAATACGAAAAAGCGCTCGGCATTCTCGAACGCTATACCGAAAAGAAATACGAATCGCTCGACGATGTAACCCGCCTCTCCTACTATAACAACCGCACGCAGGCGCTTTTGAAAAGCGACCGCCTTGCAGAAGCCGAAGAAGTCTATGCAAAAATGACCGACCTGCTCGGCGCGTATGAAGAACCGGTTACCGGCGCGATGAAAAACGCGTTCACCATGACCGAAGCGGAACTCAGACTGATGCAGGGTGATACCGAAAAAGCATTTGAACTGATCGATACGCTCGAAGATACCGGTACACCGCGCCGCGTGATGCAGCGCCGTCTTCTCCGCGGAAAAATCCTGCTCGCGCTCGAAAAACCGGAGGAAGCCGCAAAGGAATTCACCTTCGTCATCGAAAACGGCAAGGAAGAAACCAAACGCACCGCCGAAAGACTCATGCAGGTATAAACTCTCATAAAACAGCGACAGCCAACCCATATTGGGTTGGCTGTTTTTATGTTCAGATCATTTTGAGCGCATCTTTGATATCCGCCGCCGGGAGCAGCTCGATATCCCATACACCCTGCTTTTTGAGAATACTCATCGAGGATTTCGGCACGATCGCGCGCGTGAAACCGAGGCGCTGTGCCTCGCGGACACGCTCGGCAATGTTCTGCACCGTACGGATCTCGCCGCCCAGACCCAGCTCGCCGAACGCGATCAGCTCGTCATCCACAGCCTTGTCGCGCAGGCTCGAAACCAGCGCGATTGCAACCGGAAGATCCGCCGCAGGTTCGTCAAGGCGCAGACCGCCGACGACATTTAAGTATACATCAAGCGCCGAGAAGCAGTAACCCGCGCGCTTTTCCAAAACGGCAAGCAGCAGGTTCATGCGGTTATAATCAAAGCCGGCGGCGGTGCGGCGCGGTGTGCCAAAACCGGTTTTCGTAACGAGCGCCTGAACTTCGGCAAGGATCGGGCGTGTGCCCTCCATAACACAGGCAACACAGCTTCCGGAAACACCCTGCGGACGGCCGGAAAGCAGCAGCATCGACGGGTTTTCCACCTCGCGCAGGCCGCGGTCGCCCATCTCAAACATACCGATCTCGTTGGTGGAGCCGTAGCGGTTTTTCACCGCACGGAGGATACGGTACGAGAAATTGCGCTCGCCTTCAAAATAGAGCACGGCGTCCACGATGTGCTCTAGCACCTTCGGACCGGCGATCGCGCCGTCTTTGTTGACGTGACCGACGATGAACACCGGGATATCCTCGCTTTTTGCCGTGCGCAAAAACGCATTCGTGCTCTCGCGCACCTGTGTGATGCTGCCCGGAGAGGACGAGATCGAATCAATACACATTGTCTGGATCGAGTCGATCATAACGAGATCCGGCTTTTCGGCAAGGATCGTGCTGCAGATCGCCTCAACATCGGTGGATGCAAGGATAAAGAGATTCTCACTCGAGACCTGCAGGCGGTTTGCACGCAGTTTGAGCTGACGGGTCGATTCCTCGCCGGAGACATAGAGGATGCGCAGGGTTTCGCCCAAATGCTCGCAGATCTGCAGAAGAAGCGTCGATTTGCCGATACCAGGGTCGCCGCCGAGCAAAACGAGCGAGCCTTTTACGATACCGCCGCCAAGAACGCGGTCGAGCTCGGAAATACCGGTATGAAAGCGCGTTTCGTCCGTCTCGTCGATCTCGCGGACGGAGAGAAGCGTCTGTGCTTTCGACGGATGTGGTACAGCTGCTTTTGTGGATGCCGGTGCTGCGGCAGGAGCCGAAACGGTTTCGTCAAAACAGTTCCAACCGCCGCAATGCGGACAGCGGCCGAGCCATTTTACCGTTTCGTAGCCGCACTGATTGCAGACAAAGAGCGTTTTCGCTTTTGCCATCGTGTTTCCCTTCCTTCATTTTTCCTGATAATATCGCAGAATGCCCTCGAACAAAGCGAGCGCCATCTGCGTCTGATAGCCGTCGGTATTGAGCAAAGCCGCCTCATCCGGGTTTGAGAGAAAGCCGCACTCCGCCAATACTGCGGGATTTTTTGCGTGATAGATGATATAGACGTCCTTCGTTGCCGTTTTTGGCGCGCGGGTATTTTCCGGCTGGAGGTGCGTTTTTACGGCGGTTTGCAGCGTTTCGGCGAGTTTTTGACTCTCCGGATTGTTGGGTCCGGCAAACATCTGCGCACCGCGGTATTTCGCCTGTGCAAACTGATTCTGATGGATGCTGATAACGAGCGCGTCCGGGTGTTCGTTGAACAGACGCAGGCGGTTTTTTAAATCCGAGGTTTTGATCTGCCGCACGGCGGTGTACTGTGCATCGTGGAGCGAGATATCGCTGTCACGTGTTAAAATCACCTCAAAACCGGCTGTGCGCAGCAAAACGGCAAGCTTTTGCGCGATATGCAGATTGATATCCTTTTCCGCAATGCCGCTTGCAGAGACAGCACCGGGATCGATCCCGCCATGACCGGCATCGAGAATGATCTGCGGACGGGCGGGTTCTTCCTGTGCAAAGGTATTGAGGCATACCGCGAACGCGGCGAGAATCACACAGCAGAGAATCAGAAAACGGCGCTTGAGCCGAAAGACGTGCATCATAAGAAAACAGCTCTCCCCTCTTTGTATAAAACGATATGACAAGGGAAAAGCTGTTTATTCTCATTTCTTGACTGTCGGCTGTTTTTTGTCGTCCTTATAGATCAGTTTCTGTTTGAGCGAGATATCGCATCTGCCCATGTAGTAGCCGAATTCGCCGATGATCAGCGGAACGGCAACACTCAGCAGAGAGATCACGAGGATCTGGTAGATATCGAATCTGTCGAGATACATCTGCGGATTGATCGCGTTGACGATCGGCCAGATCTCCGCGTTGAGGATCTTAAAGAGAACGACGAAGTTATCAAAGAGATGGAACTTCGACAGAACCATCAAAACGGCCATGACGATGACCGGGATGATCGCAACGGAGACGTAGACAAGGCCGTGCGTATTGCGCAGTTTGCCGTGGCCGCGGTTGCCGTAGTTGCGGTCGCGCAGGCCGGCGTTCCACATCGTTCCGTACAGCGGATAGCTGTACAGAAAAAGGATCAGCGGGATCATGATGAAATAGTAGCCGTCAGCCAGGAGCGAAGCCAGACCGAAGCAGAAAAGGCAGGCGATGATAACGCCGCCGACATGTGCGCCGAAAGCGGCACCTACGGTTTTCCAGAACGTTTTAAGTGCGTCCTTTTTCAGCTGTTTATCCTGATTCATTGTTATCGTTCCTTTCAGTCTTCGTCGCGATAAACTTTCGCGCGCGGATAGAGATAAAGCTGGCATTTGAGCATACCGTTATAGAGCTTGCGGCGTTTTGCGGCTTTTTCGCCGTAGAGCGATTCAAACTGCTCCGACGGGGTGATGATCGCTTTTGCCGCGGAGGTCGGACGGATGACCTTGCCCATAACCTTATAAAGCTCGTTTGCCTCGTCGAGCTCGAGCATACGCTCGCCGTACGGCGGGTTGCAGACGAACAGTGTGACATCATCCTTCGGCACGAAGGTGCGGATATCCTGCTGTTTGATCAGCACGCGCGAGAACACGCCGGCTTTTTTGGCATTCGCTTTTGTGAGTTCAACCGCCTCCGGATCGATATCCGAGCCATATGCGAAGAACGTGACATCCTTGCGCACGAGATCGATGCCGCGCTGGCGCTCCTCGCGCCATACGGATTCATCGATAAAACCGAAGTTCTGCGCGGCGAATTTGCGGCGGATACACGGCGGAACATTCAGCGCCTTCATTGCCGCTTCGATGATCAGCGTGCCCGAACCGCAGAACGGATCGCACAGGACGGTATCCGGATAGATGCGCACAAGGTCGAGCATACCGGCAGCAAGCGTCTCTTTGATCGGTGCCGCGTTGGAGTTTTCGCGGTAGCCGCGCTTATGCAGACCGGCACCCGAGGTATCCAGCATGATAGAGACTTCGTCGTGGTGGATGGAGAACTGCAGCTGATGCAGCGGACCCGTCTCCGGGAACCACTCCAGGCGGTAATGCGCGCGCAGGCGCTCAACAGCCGCCTTTTTGATAATTGCCTGACAGTCCGGCACACTCATCAGCTTCGATTCGAGCGCCCAGCCTTTGACCGGGAACGCATCGCGCGAGCCGATGAAATCTTCAAGCGGAAGCGCGCGGACACCCTGGAACAGCTGCTCAAAGGTGGTTGCGCGGAAGTTTCCGATTTCGATCAAAACGCGCTCAGCCGTGCGAAGGCAGAGGTTTGCGCGTGCGATCATGTGGGCATCGCCCGAAAAAGTGACCTTGCCGTTTTGTGCGGCAACATCTTCTGCGCCCATGCGGCGGAGCTCGCCCGCCAGAACGCTTTCAAGCCCGAACAGACACGGGCAGACTAAACGGTATTTCGTCATATTCTCTCCTGCGGCATTTACCGCCTGTTTTCTAAATTATATCACGCAGGGAATCCCCGCTTGTAAACAAAGTGTAAAAAACCTTACGCCTTTTGATAGACGCAGACGCCGTTGATCACGACACATTTCGGCGAAGATGCAACGAGCAGCGGATCTTCTTCAAACACTGCAAAATCGGCGTCTTTTCCGACTGTGAGCGAGCCGACACGGTCCGCGATTCCGGCAATTTCGGCCGCACGGACGGTCATTGCGCGGATCGCTTCTTCCCGCGGCAGACCTTCTTTCGCGCTGACCGCCGCCGAAAGCGGCAGATACTGGATCGGGATGACCGGATGATCGGTGCAGATCGCGGTGGAAATGCCGTGTTCAAACAAAATTGCGGCGTTTTTCGGCGTGAGATTTTTGAGTTCCGGTTTTGAACGGTCACAGAGGATCGGACCGGTGATGATATTCGCCTTTTCCTTCGCCAGAACATCGGCGATCTTATAGCCTTCCGTTGCGTGAACGAGAACGTAATCGAGATCAAACTCCTTCGCGATACGGACGGCGGTTAACATATCATCGGCGCGGTGCGCATGCATGAACGCCTTGACTTCCCGCTTTAACACCGGGATGAGCGCTTCACACTTATCGTCGAACTCCGGCTCATCGAGCTCGTCGTCCTCCTCGGCAAGGCGGATATCCTCGAGGTAATTCTTCGCCTTCTGCAGCTGTTTGCGGATGAGCGCGGCGGTTGCCATGCGTGTCATCGGCGACATACTTTTGCCGTTATACGAAACCTTCGGATTTTCGCCGAATGCAAATTTCATACCGACCGGCTCACGAAACGTCATATCCTCCATGGAAGAGCCGTACGTTTTCATCGCGAGCCACTGACCGCCGATCGGATTTGCCGAACCCGGGCCGGTGAGCACGGTGGTAACACCCGCTTCAACCGCTTCTTTAAAGCAATCGTCGAGAAAATTGACCGCGTCGAGCGCGCGCAGCTGCGGCGTAAGCGGATGGGTTTCTTCGTTGACGTCGTCACCTTCAAAACCGAGACCGTCCTCACAGATGCCGATATGGCAGTGTGCATCGATGAAGCCCGGATAGACGTGTGCGCCGTTTAAATCGACTGTCTCCGCGCTTTTCGGACAGTCCTTCATATCACCGACAGCGGCAATCACGCTGCCTTCGGTGAGCAGAAAGCCATTTTCAATGGCTGGGCGATCCATTGGGTGGATCACACCGTTTATATAGAGCATGGAATTCCTCCTGAATGCCGGTTTACATAATGATACAGGGTAATTATAACATACGTTGGCAGCAAAAGTACAGTAAAACTTGCATTTTGCGCGGCGTTTGCACAAAAAGAAAAGCCGCAGACGTTTTTTAGGCTCTGCAGCTTTTCGGTATGCTGTTTTCTTATTCGTCAAGGAGGAATGCAGCCGAACCGTGGAACGGAAGATCGAGCGAAATTGTCGTCTTTCCGTTCAGCGTACAGCCTTCCGGAAGCGCAACCTCTGCACATAAATCCGCCTTCGGGAAAAATCCGATGATCCGGTTATCCGCATACACCGTGCAGTCAACCGGTGCAAGCAGGTGTACGCCCGCATCTTCGGCAAGGCGGCGAAAATCAGCCGTTTTCAGCGACGGGAACGCGGAAAGCACCGTTTTGGCGTACGGATTCCGCATTTTCTCCGCCGACATAATTTTTCCGTCCGGATAGCGGTTTATAACGGTGAGGTCCGGCTGTTCTTTGATGCAAAACATCGGAAAGTCGTGCTCCAGCCATGCCGCACCCAAAAACGGCTCAACTGTATAGCCAAAATCCGTACCCGGCGCAGGATCCGCCGTTTCTTCTATCGAAAATCCGGTAAGCTGTGCTACGTTTTCCAAAGAAAATGCCGGCGCCATGATACCTGCGGCGTAATGCCACACAACCGTGGCTTTTTCCGGAATCCGCTTCATAAGACGCTCGCGCTGTCCTTTTTCAAGATAAAAGCTGTTGGCAAATACGATCAGCTTATACTGCGAAAGATCCAGCTCATCCAGATCACACAGGCAAAACGTATCGACCGGCGCACCGATCCACCGGCACTGCGTCTGCATCTCGCAGAGCAAGCCGAGCGTTAATCCCCACGAAGGAGACATTTTTCGAACGGATTTCTCATCCACGACGATCAGAACTTCCGTAAGATTTTTGTGCTCCCGCTTTCCGAGTTCGCGTTCCATATCGGTGAGTTTTGCAATCAGTGCCATCAGCTCCGGCGTGTCAAACCAGCCTTCTCCCAGATCCATCCACCAAAAGCCCTGACCCTGCGAAAGGTTTTTCACAGCTTCACGTGTCAGGACCGTCTCGCTTTCCAGCGGATTTGCCGCGCGTCCTTCCGGACGGCGATCCAGATGTGTATGGTTATCGATTTCGTCGAGCCACGCGATCCTGCGGTTCATCGACTGCGAAGGTCCCTGTTCTCCGCCCGGATCGCCCGCAAGACAGCGGTAATACCCTTTGGGTGATGCAATAAAATCCACATCCGGCGAAGCAATCAGCTCCTGAATAGCCAGATATCCGAGATTTGCCGCAGACGCCATATACGTATATCCGTAAAAAGCGCCGGCAACCGCTTCTTCTCCGAGTTCTTCTTTTACAACGTGACAGAAGCGGCGCACCGACTCCGCATCGCACAGCGAATTGAATTCGTACCAGTCGGCACACTGCTGACCCTGTGTTTCATCAAAAAAGAAATCCCGCAGATTTCCCTTTATACCCTCCAGCTCTCTTGGCGCGGGCACGCCGCATTCGCTGATATCTGTTTTTTCCCAGCGGGCAAGAAGCGCCTCTTCGGAGCCGTATTTCCGGAGCGCAAAATCGAGGAAGTTCTTCTGATGGTTTATGCCGTAATCGCCACGGCGCTCCATCGTTCGTGGGGCCCATCCGCCCCACATCGCCGTTTCACCGCACATGCCGTATGCGACATGATATCCGACGATCTGCTTGGCAAAAGGACCTTCCTGAATATGCCGGATCAACCGGCGGAGCGCTTCTTCAGCATCTTTTCGCCACTGTTCGGAAGAAAAGCTCTGTAGCGCCACCAATCCGCCGAAATTCGGACGATCATCTTTATAGACACCCGTGCCGCCGTTAACACTGTATCCGTCGTTTTCATAGCCGAAATAATCGTGGCGCGGTGTACCGATGAGATCGCGGATTTCTTCTTTTTCACGCGGTCCGTTATAATAAACACACACGTCCTCCGGGTGATTTTTACACCAGCCGACAGGCGCGTTCAGCTTGACGCGCGGCATATATTTGATATCCGGATTTCCGTCAAGCAGAGCGTGCAGGATTTCATCCGTCAGACGGTAATCGTACGTCTGATCGTCAACCCAGCCGCTGTGCAGAATCGTCGTGTGATACTCCACACCGGCATCGCGGAACGCGTCGTGCGTTTTTCGGTAATACGCATAATCTTTTGAAAAAATGATCTGGTTGCCGTCTTTGTCCGCGCGCGGCGGATCATAGCAAAAGCCGAGACGCGACCAGAAAAACGGATTGCTCCGCAGCTCTTCACGTGTCATAGAGTAAAAACCTCCTGCCGGGATCAAATAGATACGTTAATTTTAATATAACACAACACCTTGTTGAAGTACAGTAAAACTTGCATTTTTCGGACCGCGGTAGTAATATTGAGAAAAAGGAGTGTTGATGTTTATGAAAATTCTCGTTGTTGTGGATATGCAGAACGATTTTATCGACGGCGCGCTCGGCACGAAAGAAGCGGTCGCCATTCTTCCGGCGGTAAAGGCGAAAATCGAAGCGGCAAAGGCCGAAGGCGCTGCCGTCGTTTTTACGAAAGATACGCATTCTGAAGACTATCTGAACACGCAGGAAGGCCGCAATCTCCCGGTGAAGCACTGTATAAAAGGCAGCGAAGGCTGGGAAATCGCGCCGTCGCTCGCTTCTCTCGCAGAAGGCTGTGTCTGCTTCGAAAAACCGACCTTCGGTTCCGAGGCGCTTGCCGCTTATGTCAAAAAATCCGGCGCCGATGAAGTGGAGCTGATCGGCATCTGCACGGATATCTGCGTGATTTCAAACGCAATGCTCATCAAAGCCGCTCTTCCGGAAGTTTTGGTTTCGGTTGATTCCGCCTACTGTGCGGGTGTCACGCCGGAAAGTCACGAAAACGCGCTTAATGCCATGAAAATGTGCCAGATCACGGTAAAATAAGCGATAGACAGTCGAAAGTCCTCATCCGAAACCGGATGAGGACTTTTTCATTCAGTTATTGAGGATACTGCAGGAATTCGCATTGCAAATTGTGCGGATATTGGAGCCGAGCTCGGATATTCCCTCTTTTTGGGCCGCGAGCGAAAGGCTGTTTGCCATAATGACAGAGTCGGTCATATCCTTATAGATAATGCCATAGCTTGGCGCTTTGTTATCCGCAGAAGACAGTGTATTTCCCGTAAAGGTAATGCCGAAGCTGTTTTCCATATAAACCTGACACGGAGAAACGTCCGCATTTTTAATTCCGCAGGAAATGATAACGTTTCCGCTGAACGCAGAAGCGCGGGATTTTCTGATAAAAATCGCAGAGCCTTCGTTATCGCAGAAGCGGTTGCCCGTTACGTTTATGTTCTGCGTATCGTCGACCAAAAGACCGTACTTTTTGTTTTTATCGATGCGGCAGCCTGTATAGCAGACCATACCCGGACCCGCAATAATGCCGTGCTCGCCGTTTTCGGAAAAATCACTGTCGATAACCCATCCGTCATAGCCGCGATCAACGTCCATACCTGAAAGACGATTATTCGTCACAAGACAGCGGCGAACAGCAAATACCCATACCCAATCAAATTTCATACCGCAGCCGGTAAAATTGCAGACCTTTAAGTCCTCATAGCAGTTGTTCTGCTCGACACCGCCGTGCTTTGAGAAAATGCCGTGCATTTCTTCGCCTTGATTGTCGCCGTCGAGCGTTAAGCCGATGATTCTCGTGCCGCGTGCCGCGTCCAAATCAAGAAATGCTCTTGCGTTTCCGGAAAGTGCCTTTAAAACAGCGGTGCCGTTATCTTCGCCGCGTCCCCAAGCCGAGCATCCGCAGAGCGTGATATGACTCGGAACAACGACGGGATCTATGCAGTAAACACCGCTCGGGAAATACACCGTGCCCTCTTCCAAAACAGCGCGCTCCATCGCATCGATCAGCGCTTTGGTATCGTTATGCACGCCGTCACCGAACGCGCCGAATTCACGAATATTCAAATAAGCCATATATAATCCCTCTTATTCTTCCGGCGGAAGCGTGTTTACATCAAACACACTTCCCGTATTGTTTTCGAGAATGAGATTTTTGTGCCCGCCAAGATCGCGGATAAATTCATCACAGCTTCCCTCATACAAGGCATTTGCAGTGATGACCGAGTCGCTGATTGCGGAGAGCACCATACCGTAATGGGTGCTGTCCCGCTTTGCAAGCTGAAACCATCCCCAGAAGGTATTTCCGATCATCGCAAAACCATCGCAGTTTTCCAGGTGACAATGCGTATTGTCGTCCGAAACCTCTCTGTGCGTGCCGCTGATACGTGCCATATTGCCGGTAAGCACACCGACACTGCACGTATCCAGATGGATCGCAGGGCCGCGTGCAGAGTCGAAGGAGTTGCCGTTTAATGCGATCTGCTTGCAGTTTTTGATCTTCACGCCCGCGCTTCCGCCTTCAATGCGGTTTGCTGTGAAGGAGATGTCCTCGATGCCGTCAGCATAAAAGCCCGGTCCGTCGTTATATGCAAGCTGACAGTCGATCACTCTGCCGTGTTTACTGCCGCTTCCGTCTGTTGAAGCGCCGGTATTTTTGATAAACAGGCTTCTGCGAATGGCATACGTATCTGCAGAAATCCGCACACCGCATCCGCTGAAATGACAGCAGCGAACGTCCTCGATAAAAATCGATCTGCCGCCCTTGACGTAAATTCCGTTGAAGCGCTCACCCTTATACTCGCCGTCGAGCGAGAGGCCGATAATTCTGTTTCCACAGCAGTTTTCTAACGTCAAAAGCGCTTCATCATCCTGAGAAAGTGAAAAAAGTGCGGTTTGTCCGTTATAATCGGGGTCAATCGGCGCGCCCTCTTCGATAAAGTTATTTCCGTAACCGAATGCGGAATATCCCCACGAGGCATTTCCCGTCAAGGTAATTCCCGACGGCACCTTGATCGGGTGAATGCAATATTTTCCCTTCGGGAAATAAACGGTACCGTCATCTTCCCGTGCTGCATTCATCGCAGAAACGATCGCAACCGTATCATCGGCGATGCCGTCGCCCAAGGCACCGAAATCACGCACATTTACATACGGCATAAATTTCACTCCTTTTTTAAAATTTATTTTTACGATGTGGTACCGCTAACACCGTACCACGCCGTTTAAGGTCAAATATTTCCTACATAGGGGATTCTTTCATCACTGAAAGACCGTATAACGGAAATCCGGGAGACCGGTCGCCCCGTTATAGACGATGCCCGTTGTGTCCGCGCGCGTGACGAACGCATCGGAGGAAAACAGCATCGGGATAAAAATACCGCTGTTCAACAGCTTTTGTTCGACAGATGTACAGAGCGCGGCGGCTTCTTCGGCGGTTTTGGCATTGGCAACGGCGGAAAAAGCAGCATCGACCGATTCGTCCGAATAGCCGCAGTTGTTCGACGGCGAATCCGTCAAAAACGGCTCAAGATACGTCAGCACGCTGCTGTCCGCCGCGGAATACGAGACGGCGGCAATATCGTAATTGCCGGAAACAAGACGGCTTTTGAACGTCGATGCGTTCACCGTTTCGATGCGGATGTACATCGAGAGATCGCGCTGCAAAAGCTGGGAAACCTGCAGAAAATGCGCGGTCAGATCGACCTCCGCTTCCCCGTTTACGAGAAGTGTGAGATCGTTGACAGAGGTTTTGCCGAGTTCTGTCAGACCGGTTTCGTAGAGGTTCTGCGCCTTGCCGATATCAAGCACCGGAGCGGCGGCAGAACCGGCATACGGTGTGCCGAACAGTGCGGTGGAGGCAGGAACAAGGCGGTCGGCAATTTTCAAATGCGCCGGCAGCTTTTTGCCGTACGCTGTGCGGTCAAAGCAGAGCGCGATCGCCCTGCGGACATTTTCGTTCGCGAGCGTTTCGTTTTTCTGATTCAAAAGCAGACCGAACACTTCGTTTTCAAGCATCGTGACCGCGTATTCCGAAGAAGAAAGCGCGGCGGCACGGTCACCCGGAAGAAGCATGGCGTCAACCGTTTCCTCCAAAAGGCGCTCGAGGTCGGTCCGGTCGGATTCCGCTTTTGTGATGCGCAGGCGAACCTGATCGGCACCGAGCGAACCGACGCCGGGATACCTGCTGTTTTTGGCAAGGCGGATCTGATCGGCGGGATCCCAGAAGCTGATGCGGTATGCACCGTTTGACAAAAGCGTGTCTTTATCCAGACCGTAGCGGCCGCGTGTGCTCTCGAAAAATTCTTCGTTGCACGGGAAAGCATACGTCGTGGTCAGCAGATATAAAAACGCATCGTTTGCGTTATTGAGCGTAAACTGCACGGTTTTATCGTCGGGCGCAGCAACACCCAGCGCATCCTCCGGCAAAGCACCGGTATGAACCGCTTCGGCATTTTTGATGCAGTAAAAGCGCGTTGCCGCCGGCGAACGTGTTTCGGCACGCAGAAGACGGCGGAAGGCAAACACGAAATCGTGCGCCGTAAGCGGTTTTGTCTGCTCGTTTTTCTGCTCGTCGAGATAGTACCACGAAGCATCGTCCGAAAGCGTGAACGTATACGTTCTGCCGTCGTTTTCGATCTTCGTCTCTGCGGCGAGCGCCGGCACTGCCGCGCCGTTTTCATCCAGGCGGTATAAGCCTTCCATCGCGTGCTGCAAAACGATCATCGCGCCCTGCGAGCTTGCATTCTGCGGATCGATGTTCGAGGGACTCGCAGAGAGGTCGTATGCGACCGAGACGGTCGGTTTTTCGCTCTCACAGCCGGTGAGACAGCACAGCGCGAGCGCAATGCTTAAAATCAGACAAAGCAGCCGTTTCACGGCGATTCCCTCCTTTTCGACTGGATTTTCATCGGTATCATACCACGCAAAACGTATGCAGGCAAGATCTAAATTATGAAAGCTTTCTTAAAGTGCAAGTTCAACCGCTTTTTTTGCGGCGAGAGACGCTTTTACATCGATCAGGCGCTGGTTGCGGCTGCCGCGGAAGAGAAGGTTCAGATCCCGTTCTTCCAAAACGAAGCGGCCGTCAACGAGGACATCGACCTGCTCCAAAAGCTCCATGCCGTGCGGCACCTTACCTTCAAAAATCTCTTCGAAGGTATAGCCCGAATACGCCCAGACGTTTTTG
>JBGUUS010000030.1:0-7464 GCA_045133675.1 Oscillospiraceae bacterium
ATACTGCAATGCGCGCGGTTCAACAAAACGTCCGCGCTCACCTGTTAAAATGAACGCTTCGCCGTCCGGAACCTGCATCGCAGAGCAGAGCTGTGCCGCCTGACCAGTGAGCGGAATAACGCGGTGCGATGTGCTGCTTTTCGCTTCACCGATCACGACTTCGGTTTTGGCAGCGGCGCATCGATCAAAAGTTTGCAGCCGCTGCATCGTTGCGCGGACACGGATCACGTTTTCCGAAAGCGAAATATCCTTCCAACGAAGCGCACAAACCTCTCCGATTCGCATTCCGGTCAAAAGCGCCAGCAAAATTCCGAAACGAACCGGATCGGGTTCAGCAAGCAAATATCGGACAAAACGCTCCTGTTCTTCGCGTGAAAGTACGCGCATTTCCTTCTTTTCTTCGCGCGGATAGATGATGTCAATATCCGGAAATGAAGATCCGATGTTTTTGCGGATATACCGCAGAACAGCGCGCAGAACCGTCAGCGCATCACGCACCGTTTTCGGCGAAAGACCCTGCGTGAGAAGTTCTGCTGAATATGCTTCAATACGAAGTGTGTTCAACTGCATTGGCAGCAGCGAACCGAGAAACGGCACGATCCGCCGCATAATCAGGTTATGATATTTCGCGAAAGTCGATTGCTTCACCCGATTTTGCGAGAGATTCAGCCATTCGCCGCAATAATCGCCGAACGTTTTTCGGGCGGGAAAGGAAACAGGTGGATGCATTCGGGCAGATGCCAGCTTCTCTTTTGCTTCGCGGTAGCTTTTGGCATACACGTAACCGAACTGCGCTTTTCCATCCGCGGTATACGCTTTGATATAGCGTCCCTCCCATCGTTTGTCTTTGCGTTTATAGATGTTTTCTCCTCTTCTTGGCATATTCGATTCTCCTTTCAAAGTCTGTTACGACAGTGTGTCGCATAACTTCATTGTATCAAAGAGCATGACGGCAATAATGACGGCATAAAAAACGATTCGTATGTTTTTTTGTTCTTTGAAACGTGTATTTTCCGGAAAGCAAAGTCGATTTCAGCAAATAGTCTTGCAAAACAAAGGAAAAGGGAGTATAATACTTCAATATAAGGGATAGTGTTTCCCGACGCAGATTGGATAACTCTGCGAAAAGAACTGCATAAACGACCAAACGCCGCAGAATTCCTCCTGCGGCGCTTTATATTCTTATCCTCCCTGCGTCCTTGCGGCAAATGCGATTGCAAGCGCCATCACACAGTCATCGTGCGCACCGTGTGCGGCTTCGGCGCGGCCGTGCGCGCTGCGTGTAAACGTCAGCATTTCTTCAAGCGTAACCGGATCGGAAAACAACCCCGGCTGTTCGCGCACGATTTTTATAAGCTCCGCAAGAATAACCGGGCGCGTGACACGGTTTGTCACAAAGCCGTAGCGGTATTCGATCTCGCGCGTGATGGAGTCGAAACTCTCGCGGTAATACTGCCTTGGATAACGGAGCCTTTGCAGCTCGCGCACCGGATACGTCGAAAAGTTCACCTCGCAAGCGATCAGCGCTTCATTATAATAGATACCAAGACAGTAGAGCTGTTTGACAAAGATATCCTCGTCACACTGCTGTCTGAGCACCGCGACCTGTCTTCCGCTTGTCCGCTCGATCACCTGCGCTACAAACCAGTCCGTGCCATCGCCGGATGTATCCGCACCGATCACGTAGCTTTTTCCCGGAACCGGCTCTTCATAAATTGCCGCTGCTCCGTCTTCTTCCTGTAAAAAGCGGATTGCAGCCAGGCAGCTGTTCTCTTCTCTTGCCGTAAATCCGCCGCGTTTTGGTGTAAGCGAACGTACTGCGTGCAGCCGCTCGGAAACTTTCTGCGCGTGAAAAACGCTCTTTCCCGTAACACCCCATTCGCCCAAACAGTACACACTGTAATAATACGGGTCGCTTTCTTTGAAGCGCTCAAGCTCCTCGCCGTCTTCCTTTGCAAGAAAGCGGTTATCCTTATATGTCGTGCGCAGGGTTACGGTATCTTCGCTCGTCTTATCGAAAAAACGCCGTTTCAGCCAATGGTCGATACTCACCGGGTTGAACGACAGCACAACCTGCTTGCTCTGTCTGCCGCCGCGCAGGCGGATAACCAGCTGGTTGAAATCGTGTTCACTGATCTCGCTTGCCTCTTCGATCCAGATATCTGTCAGTTCTCCACCGGAAAACGTGACAGATTTGAGTTTTTCACTGTTATCGAGTCCCTTGAACACGATCTCACTGCCGTTTTCACACCGGATCCGCGCGGTCGTCTCCGAGATATAAAACAGCTCTTCCAGACCCCATTTTCCGATGATCTGCTTAAACAGCGCAAACGTCGAATCGCGGTGCGTTGCCGCAACCGCACGGATCACCAGCAGATTCCGTTTTTCTCCCAACAGCCGCCAAAGATACCGCTGTACGGCAAACACCGATTTTCCTGAACCGGCACCGCCGCAAAGTACGATATATTTCTTTTCATTTTCGATCAGCGGCAGATACACATCGTTGAACACCGCTTTTGAGATTACGATCTCATTTTTCTTCACACATTCCTTCCTTTCTTATATGCCGTATTTTCTTGTACACCCACCCGTTTGGTGGTATAATGATCGTATCAACTGACAGGAGGTTTCGCTATGAACCGATCTTCCCGCCTTTTTAAAGAACTCACCGAACAGGAGATTTCCACCGTTATTCACTCCGTTTTCCCGGATGAAACGGTCACTTCCTATCATTTGCTCACCGGCGGTCTTTTCAATACGACATACCGTGTCATTACCGCCTCTTACGACCTCGTTCTGCGCCTCGGCCCGGTTCACACCGAACTGCTGCTGCCGTTTGAGGAAAGTCTGATGGAAGCCGAAACGGAATTCGACCGCCTCTGCCGGGATAACGGTCTCCCGGTCTCCGAGGTTATCCGCTGCGATACATCTCGCTCGGTCATCGACCGCGACTTTATGCTCGTTCGCCATATCGAAAGTGTTCCGCTCTCCGATCCTTCGATCCCGGAAAGCGCGCTTGCCGCACTGCATGAAGAATGCGGCAAATTAACGCGCCGCCTTCACGCAATAACCGGCAGCAGCTTTGGCCGCCTTTCCGATATTCTTCGCGGTAATGGCAGCCGCACCTGGAGCGAAGCGATTTTGAAAGAATACCGCGCGCTTTTCGCAAAAGCCGAGCCGTTCGCCGTTTTTCCAAAAGCACTCGCAGAGCGCGCTTTCGCCTTTGCCGAAAAGTATGCATATCTGCTCGACCGTATCACCGTGCCGCATCTCGTTCACGCCGACCTCTGGGCGGGTAATATCCTCGTACAAAAACAGGCGGATACTTACCGCGTCTGCGCGATCATTGACGGCGACCGTGCAATTTTCGGCGATGCCGATTATGACCTCGCAACACCGTGGATGATCACGCCGGATTTCCTGCGCGGTTACGGCGAAGCGGAATCGCCGTTTACTCCCGACGAATTAAAACGGAAACGCCGTGTCACCGAGATCCTGCTCGCCTTGACCGATGCTTACGTCTGGAAAGTTGAATACGCCGTTGATGCCAATTCCGATGCACGTCTTGCCGACGCCGAAGCACTTCTCGATCTTGAATAAACCGAATGGCTCCTTACGGAGCCATTTTTTATTCCAGCCGCACATTCCATACGGTTGTATCATCCCGTGTTTCTTCTGCTGCATTACCCCATTCGGGGAAATTATGTAAAAGCGCCATCCGCACACCGTTTGCCGATTCACAGAGCTTTTCCTCCAGATACGCTTCGCATCTGCCAAGCGACCGGCGCACCACTTCGCCAACATCCTTATCATCCTGCAGTGCAAGCAGCTCACTGCGTGTGCTGAAACCGAGTGCCAGTGCAAGCCCGAGCACCGTCGGCGGGTGTTCATCCTCGGTCAGCAGTTTGCCGTCTTTTCCGCGGACCGGCTTGTTTTCCTCGTCGTAAATGACCTTTCCGCGGCATTCCGCAAAATAGCGCTCTGCCTGCTGCTGCATCACGCTGTATAACTTGAGTGGCTTGGCATATACTTTCCGCGTGCACGCTTCCGGCGGACAGCCGCGCTTTTCGCCTGTGTCGAGCATATAGTGGCAGCCGTAATTGCCGAATTCTCCAAGCTGTCTGTGATAAATGCAGCCAATACACGATACCCGTTTATGCGGTCCTTCGCTGCTGCGGATTCCGATCTGTTTTTCTCTTCTCATGCCATTCTCCTCTCACACATAGTCGTCATATCCAAGTTCCAGTAACACTTCGCGGCACCGTACGTATTCCGCTTCTTCGCTCGCGAGTTTGTCGCGGTATGCGCTCATCACGCCGTCTTTGATCCGCTCGTCAAGCAGATGCAGATCAAATAAAACATCCGCCGCATATTCCGCTTCTTCCCGCACCTTTCTGATCCGCTCCCGCTGGATCTTACATCTGCCTGCCGCCGCGATCGCCGCATACGGCTCAGCTGGTACACTTTCTTCTCTTTCATAAAACAATCTCATCCGAACGCTCCTTCTTGTTTCTCTCCACGTGATTCTCGTTGTCTTTTTCTTTGGCAAGCCTCTTTAAAAACAGATTATGCCATCGCCGCGGCGACTGTTCATCCTTTTCACCGATCATGAATGCCACCTGCTGCCACGGCAAGCCGTTGATATACCGAAACGACAGAATCTGCCGCATCAGACTGTCCTCAACCGAGTCGATAAATTCGCAGAGTCGGCGGTATTCCTTCGCGGCCCGCTCGATTCTCGCCTGCAAAAGTACGCGGCATTCTTCGAGTTCGCCGCGCACCGCCTCGCGCTCGTACGCATCCATCTGCGGCAATCCCGGCGCCTTTTTCCCGTAAAACAGCGCGCCGTTTAACTGCATCAGCCGTGCTTGCTCGCTTTCGATCTCCCGGTTGAGCCAATAGAGCTGTTCGAGTTCCTTTTGCGTCATCCGTTTTCCCATTGCATCCCTCCGTTTGGTTTTTCAATTAACGAGAATAATTCGTCCTGTGCTATCCCGTTTAACGGACACATTTTCTGCTACACTCTTGATAATACCTCTGCCGAATTGCGGATTTCCGCTTGACAATTTCAGCGTTTTGTAATATCATAGTGTTACAGCAAGACCAAATTACATAAATCAGTATCTTGTATCCATATCATAACGATGGAAAACGAAAAAGTCAAGCCTAATTTTACAAAATTCCGAAATTTCAAGGAGATGATTACAAAATGTCGAAAACATTTGATCTCATCGAAGCGCTCTGCAAATCCAATCACACCAATATCACCGCCATGTGCCGTGACTTAAACATCAGCCGCAGTACACTCACCGAGTTAAAGCAGGGCAGGTCGCAGTCGCTTTCCGCCGCTACAACCAACAAAATCGCCAAGCATTTCGGCGTCTCGGTCTCCTATCTTCTGGGCGAGACGGAGGAAAAAAACACGCGTGCCGTTACTGATGATGAGATCAAATTCGCGCTTTTCGGCGGCGCGGACGATATTACCGACGAAATGTACAACGAAGTAAAAGCGTATGCGCAGTTTGTGAGGGAACGCAAGAAGAATGGAAACAAAGGCTCTGTATAAACTGGCCGAAGAAGAAAACATCATTGTCGATCATATTCCGCTGCCGCACACCCGTGCTTTTTCGTTAATGGATGAGGACGGCGACTGTTTTGTTGCGCTCGATCTGTCACAGTTTCAGTCCGATGCGGAGGAACGCGTCGCGCTTGCGCACGAACTCGGACACTGCATGCGCGGCGCGTTTTACAACCGATACAGTCCGCTCGACAGCAAAAGCCGGCACGAACGCCGTGCAAATGTGTGGATGTACCGCCGCCTGGTCAGCGAGGATGAGCTGCACGAAGCAGTTTCTATGGGCAACGTCGAAATCTGGCAGCTTGCGGAGTATTTCGGCCTTCCGCAGAATATTATGGAAGCGATCGTCTGCTACTACGAAGGAATCGAATAAATAAAAAATGCCCGTATCGGTTCTCACCGATACGGGCATCGCTATTCTGTTGGTTATTTCTGAATCTCCTGGTCCATAAATACGCGGGAACCGGTTGCGCCGGTCTGTCCCTGATATTTTCCGTTATACGGGTTCTGCGCCGGCTGATCCATTTCCGCAAAAACGAGCTGACCGACTCTTCTGCCGGTTTTCAGTTCGATCGCACAACGGTTGGCGTTGAACAGTTCGAGCGTGATCTCGCCTTTGAAGCCCGGGTCGACCCATCCGGCATTCTGAATGAACAGACCCATTCTGCCGAGCGAGCTTCTGCCTTCAACAAAAGCGGTCAGATTGTCCGGAAGCTCGAAATATTCCATCGTCGTTGCCAGAACGAACTGTCCCGGAAGCAGAACGTATGTATCCGTCTTGATCGTCTTGTACGAGATCGCCTGTTCCATATCGATAACACCGGTCGAAGAATCCTCAACGATGCTGAACGTATCGCCCAGGCGGATATCAACACTTGCCGGCTGAATCTGCTCTTTTTTCATCGGCGCAATGACCAGTTCGCCTTTTTCCATCATTTCCGTGATCTTTTTATCCGACCAAATCATCTTCCATACCTCACAAATTTATATTACGTTATATTATACAGAAGGAACGATAGCGCGTCAACCGCTATTCTCTCATTCTTCGCCTTTCGCCCAGCGTCTGCACTGTTCGATTCTCGCGCCATGCGGCGTGTCGCCGTGCTCCGGATCGCAGGAATACTGCGTCAGAAGTGCGCACGGAATATTCGGGCATTCACCGCAATGGAGATATCCTTTCGCCTGACAGCACTGCGCCACCGGACATTCGCCGTGGAACGGCTTTCCGTTTGTTGCAATACATCCGCCGCAGGAAAACGGCTCTTTAAAACTGCAGCCTTCACAGCGCAGTCCGCATCTTGTATCGATCATTTTTATGCTCTCCCTCATAAAGCAGCTGCTTTTTCGCCAATTCTCAACGCGATCCGAAGTCCTTTGATAATCGACTCCTTATCCACCCACTCCTCGCGCGTGTGAACACCGGCGTGTGTGTTCGTACCGATGCAGATTGCCGGAACGCCGAGCGAAAGCGGGATATTGCAGTCCGTCGAACTGCTGGCAAACCGGACTTTCTTGCCAATTTCCTCTTCGATCACCGGAACAGCGAGCATTTTCAGCATTTCGATCGCCTCGTCCGGGACAATACCGCACGGACGGTCGCCAACCTTCCGGACATTCAGCTTCACGCCTTCATTCTCCGCCTCTGCAAAAATCCGTTCAAACTTCTCCTGCATATACGCCAGACATTCCGGATCATCCGAGCGATACTCACACAGCATCTTCGCGCTCTGCGCGATCGTGTTAACCGACGTACCGCCCGAAACCGTTCCGACATTGTACGTCGTGCGCGTGTTCGCCTTCTGCGGCACCTCGATCTCATAAATCGCCCGGATAATACCCGCCAGCGCGTTGATTGCGTTCTCGTTTCCAAACGCGCCGTATGAGTG
>JBGUUS010000031.1:0-6798 GCA_045133675.1 Oscillospiraceae bacterium
GGATATCGATAAAACGATGCAGGTCTTTTTAAGCCGAAGCCGAAGCGAGACGGTTCCCGACCAATGGCAGACACAGATCCTTCTCCGTGTGTTAAAGCACGCACATGTAATATACGTCTCTAAAATGGATGATGAAACCATCAATGCCATGCATATGATCCCGGCATATACGATTGACGATGCGCTCAACAAGGCGCGCGTTTTAATTGGAAAAGAAAAGCCGGTCATCACCGCAATTCCGGACGGTGTTTCCGTTATGGTAACGAAATAAAAATGCGAGCGGAAGTTTTTGGGCTTTCGCTCGTATTTTTGGCTTTTTCAGGCAGTTTTTTTGCCTAAATCCATGTTTATAGCCTTCTGCGCCCGTATCTTTTGGCTTTTCTTCATATTCTATTCATATTATCCTTGCCATTTCCGCCGCGATATATTACAATAGAACCATCATAAGCGATCGGAGCTATTGTATCATGAAAATCAAACAGAAAACGCTGCCGTATGAAACGGTGGCCGCTTTACCGAAAGCCCCGCACTATAAACCGATTAAGCCGAGCCGTCTGCTTGGTACGGTTGTCCGCGTTCTTGCAATTTTCGACCAGATCAAGACAAAATTCACGTATACCGAACATCGGATGGAAAAGCTCGGAAAAGAGCCGTGCCTCATTCTGATGAATCATTCGTGCTTTCTGGATTTGAAACTCGCATATAAGCTTTTTTATCCGCGCCGTTTTAACATCGTCAGCACAACCGACGGTCTGATCGGCTGGTTCGGTTTCAAAGGCAAGCTGATGCGCTGGCTCGGCTGTGTCCCGACACAGAAATTTGTCAGCGACCCGAGCCTCATCACCGATATGAACTATGCGCTCAAAGAGAAAAAAGCGAGTGTCCTGATGTATCCGGAAGCCGGCTATTCCTTCGACGGCCGCGCAACCGTTCTGCCGAAGCGTTTCGGTGTCCTGCTCAAAAAGCTGAACGTTCCGGTTGTCACCGTTATCACACAGGGTGCGTTCGCTTACGACCCGCTCTATAACAACTTGCAAAAGCGCAAGGTCAAAGTTCACGCCGACGTCACCTATCTGCTCACCCCGGAAGAGATCCAGGAAAAATCCGTTGAGGAAATCGATGCACTGATCAACGAGCAGTTTGCGTTCGATGCATTCAAATGGCAGTACGAAAACAAGATTGAGATCACCGAGGATTTCCGTGCCGACGGTTTAAACCGCATTCTCTATAAATGTCCGGTCTGCGGTGCCGAAGGCGAAAACGAAGGCAAAGGCACCACTCTCACCTGCAAAAAATGCGGTGCTGTACACGAACTCACGATACTCGGCCGCATGAAAGCCGCATCCGGTGAAACGAAATTTGCGCATATCCCGGATTGGTACAACTGGCAGCGCGCAGAAGTCCGCAAAGAGATCGAAGCAGGCAAGTATCTGCTCGATACCGATGTTTCCATCGCGGTCCTCAAGGATCACAAGGCGCTTTATCACGTTGGCGAAGGCCGTCTCGTTCACAACGAAAACGGATTTACTCTCACCGGCTGTGACGGAAAGCTCTCTTATTCGCAGGCGCCGCAATCGTCTTATACGCTCAACTCGGACTATTTCTGGTATGAGATCGGCGATATCATCGCGATCGGCAACGCGGATCAGCTCTACTACTGCTTCCCGAAGCAGCGCGATGTCGTTACAAAAGCGCGTCTTGCCGCCGAAGAGATGTATACGATTTACCGCGAGAAAAAACTTGCCGCACGTACAGAGCGCCGCGCAAAACGCGCTGCAAAAGCCGCAGAATAACTATCAAAAAAGGAGTCCTTCCGGACTCCTTTTTCTTATTCCGCGAGATATTTTCTAATAAGATACGATACGATGCTCTGACAGCCATGGCAATAGCTGTCCACGAGAATCTGACGATACGGGCACGGGTATGTGTTCGAAAGATTGAAATGTTCAAACAGCGTGTCGCCGCCTTCTCTGAGCATTTCACCCCAATATACTTTGATTGCGTTTACCGCGCGCTCCTTTTCGTCGCATTCGAGCAGGCTCATAACATAAAAAGCGTATGTCGCCGTCGATTCGATCGGTTTTGCTTCCGCAATTGCTGTCGTCCGGTCATAAAGCGCTGCAACCTCGGTTTTATCAACGAGGCCTGCCGTCGCCGCCCAGACCTGACTCTCGAGCGAAACTTCGCGATTCGTTCCGCTTACAAACACGCCGCGTTCTTCGTCGTAAAGGCGCGCTTTCACAAGTGCGCTGAGAGTTGCTTCCTCCGTCTTTGCAAAGCGAACCTCTTCCGGCTCTCCCATCTGCTCGGCCAGTTCCTTGTAAATCTGCAGTGTGCGGATCGTAAAGGCCTGCGCGAACAGCTCGTTGTCCGATGTTGACCAGTAGAGGAAGAATGGCTCTTTCTCCATCATGTCGTCCGCCTGCTTATACGCCATCGTTGCGTGCATCTGCCGTTTGGCCGTCGGCCAGAGCTCCGCGAGTATTCCGACATCGCCGGTATCTTTTACATACTGCGCGAGCGTCCAGATGAACGAAGCGCTCTGCTCCGCCATACGCTCATTTCCGGCCTCATATTCCGGCGAGACGTAGAAACAGATCGCACAGTTGCCGTCATCATGCGAGAAAGCCGCCTGCAGATAGAGCGAACGGCGTACCATATCGAACGCGCGGTACGTATATGCGTTTGCGAAAAATCCCTGTGTGCTCTCAAACGCCCACTGTCTGCGATCGCGCTTTGGACCGTCCTCAAACGTGCGCATCATGCAGTCGCGGAATGTCCGGATACCTGCGGCGTCGATCGCGCGCAGTTCTTCGTCCGCAACGCCGGTCAGCGGCAGAAGCTTCGTTTCATCCGCCGAGGTGATCGCGCGACACGAAACGTCGACGAAAGAAACCGTATAATACGGCGAAAGGCCGGTCACTTCGATCCGCAGATAGCGAAACGCATATCGCCGCGGCAGCTCGATCTCGCCCGGGATTGCATCCATTGTGATAATCTCCGTCTGCAGCCAGCTCCTGCCAAGTATACCGTCAAAGGCCTCCGCCGGAATCGCCGTATCACATGGAAGCTCGCCGAACGTAAGCTTTAACCGCAGCGGCGAATCCGCATGCGAATCATTTGCTTTTACTTTAAGCCGCAGATATCCGACCATATGCTCGCCGAAATCGAGCACTGCGACGTCGTCCTGCTTGAATTTGCGTGCCGAGAAATCCTCCATATTTCCGATAATCCGTGCGTTCCAGCCAAAGCGCCGGGTTTTATCCTCATACAGCTTCGCTTCGCCGATCGGCCTTACCGTCCGCTCAAAAATCTTCGGCTCAAGCGCTTTTGCCTTTTCAAGAAAGTTTTCGTATACGATCATCTTCGGCTCCTTCTTTCCGCCTTTTTCTTTCATTATACTGCCCGGCTACAAAAGTGGCAATGCAGAAAACAATCTCTATCCGTAAAAACGAAAGATTTTCGGGCTCTTTTTCGTTTGTGCTTTCCTGTATTCTGTGGTACAATATTCGTATCTGTACAAAGAAAGGGGATTCCGCAATGAAGCAGGCTGTTATTGGCATTCTGGCGCACGTTGACTCCGGAAAAACAACGCTTTCCGAGAGTATGCTCTATCGCACCGGCACGATCCGAAAACTCGGCCGTGTCGACCACGGCGATGCTTTTCTGGACACGTATACGCTTGAACGCGAACGCGGCATCACCATTTTTTCCAAGCAGGCAATGTTCACGCACAACGGTACGGCGTTCACCCTGCTGGATACCCCGGGACACGTCGATTTTTCCGCCGAAACCGAGCGCACGCTTCAGGTCCTCGACTACGCCGTTTTGGTCATCAGCGGTTCGGACGGCGTGCAGGGACACACGCACACGCTCTGGAATCTGCTTGCACGCCATCACATCCCGACCTTCCTCTTCGTCAACAAAATGGACCTCGCCGGAACGGACCGTTATGCACTGATGGCGGAATTCCGCAAAAAGCTCGACGAAGGCTGTATTATGATGAATGCGCCGAAAGAGGATTGGGCGGAACAGGCCGCACTCTGTGACGAATCGCTTCTTGAAGCATATCTCGACGGCGAACTGCCATCCGACGAAGCGGTCGCAAAGCTCATTGCCGAGCGCAAACTCTTTCCGTGTTTCTTCGGTTCCGCTTTAAAGCTCACCGGTGTTGACGAGTTTTTGAACGGACTTTCTCACTATATCCAAAACAAAGCATATCCGGCTGAATTCGGTGCGCGTGTCTATAAGATCATGCGCGATGAACAGGGCAACCGCATGACCTGCCTGAAAATCACGAGCGGCAGTCTGAAAGTCCGCTCGCTTCTTTCGGGCGGCCGCGCGGACGAACCGTGGGAAGAAAAGATCAACCAGATCCGTCTTTACTCCGGCACGAAATACCAGACCGCCGACGAAGTACAGGCAGGAACCGTCTGCACCGTCACCGGCCTTTCCAAAACATACCCGGGTGAGGGCCTCGGCTTTGAAAGCCAGGCGATCGCGCCCATTCTGGAACCGGTTCTCTCCTACCGTCTGATCCTGCCCGAAGGCTGTGATGTTCACACCGCATTCCGCAAACTGCGCGAACTTGAGGAGGAAGATCCGCAGCTGCACATCGTCTGGAACGAGCATCTGCAGGAAATCGATCTGCAGCTGATGGGCGAAGTTCAGCTTGAAATCCTCACGCGTATGATCGCCGAGCGCTTCGGCATGGATGTCTCCTTCGGCAAAGGCAATATCGTCTACCGTGAAACGATCGCATCTCCGGTGGAAGGTGCCGGTCATTTCGAACCGCTGCGTCATTATGCCGAAGTTCACGTGAAGCTCGAACCGGGCGAACGCGGAAGCGGTCTGCGTTTTGCAACGCGCTGCAGCGAAGATACGCTCGACAAAAGCTGGCAGCGGCTTATCCTCACCCATCTGGAGGAAAAAGCACATCCGGGTGTTCTCACCGGTTCACCCATCACCGATATGACGATCGCGCTGATCGCCGGCCGCGCGCACTTAAAGCACACGGAAGGCGGCGATTTCAGACAGGCCACCTATCGCGCTGTGCGTCAGGGACTCAAAAAAGCGCAATCCGTTTTGCTGGAGCCGTATTATGCGTTCACACTCGAGGTTCCGACCGACGCGATCGGTCGTGCGATTACCGATATTCAAAACCGCGCCGGAACATTTGATTCTCCGCTCACCGAAGGTGAAATGTCCGTTCTGACCGGTCGTGCACCTGTTTCCACGATGCGCGATTACGCATCGGAAGTCACGCTCTATACCCGCGGACGCGGCCGCCTTTCCTGTGTATTTGACGGTTACGACAAATGCCACAACGCCGACGAGGTTGTTCGCGAGCTCGGCTATGACAGCGATCGCGACACCGAAAACCCGGCGGACTCCGTTTTCTGTTCACATGGCGCCGGTTTCGTCGTCAAATGGGACGAGGCCGACCGCATGATGCATATCTCTACGCAGAAGCCGAAAGTGCAGGAGGAGGAAGCACCGCGCACCGTCTCGCTCTCGCGCCGCAGTTCGACGTATTTCTCTTCTTCCGCACAGGAAGAAAAGGAGCTCGCTGCGATTTTTGCGCGCACATACGGTGAAGTTAAACCGGAGCACTTTCATCCGCAGCAGCACCGCGCACCGGCACGCCCGGTTGAAACCGTCTACGTTCCGCACGCCGCAACAAATCTGCCGCGTGACGAAAAAGAATACCTGCTCGTAGACGGCTACAACATCATTTTCGCGTGGGACGGTTTGAAAGAGCTCGCGATCCGCGATCTGCACGCCGCGCGCGAAACGCTCATTCAGATCTTGAGCAACTATCAGGGCATGAAAAAATGCGAACTGATTATTGTATTCGATGCCTATAAGGTAAAAGGCGGCGTCCGCAAGGTCGAGCGCATCCATAACATCTCGGTCGTCTATACCAAAGAGGCCGAAACTGCCGATATGTATATCGAAAAGGTCACCTACGAGGTCGGTAAGAAGCACCGTGTTAAGGTCGCAACCTCCGATGCGCTCGAACAGATGATCATCCTCGGTCACGGCGCGATCCGCCTTTCCGCAAACGATCTGCTTTGGGATATCGAAACCGTAAACGAAGAAATCCGCGATTTCCTCGCAAAACAGAAATAAAACGAAAGCACCCGATTTAAAATCGGGTGCTTTTTCATGCATAAATCCTTTCTTCGCCGCCAACAATATCCGCAGAACATCTCGCAAGGAGGCATCCTATGCCCATTTTGGTTGGGCGCGGCGTTTTCCGTTTCAAAACCGCGCCGTCCGTCTCGTCGTTCGCCGCCGTCGTCGGCAAAAAAGAGGGCGAAGGCCCGCTCGCCGTTCACTTTGACCGCATTTTCACCGATACGCGCCTCGGGCAGGAGAGCTGGGAAAAAGCCGAAAGCCAGCTTCAGAAAAACGCGCTCGATATCGCGCTTACAAAAGGCAACCTCTCTCCCGAACAGATCGATCTGCTCTTTGCGGGCGATCTGTTGAATCAGTGCATCGGCTCGAGCTACGGTCTGCGCGATCTGCAGATTCCGTTTTTCGGGCTGTACGGTGCGTGTTCCACGATGGCGGAAAGTCTGATGCTCGCCGCTATGCAGGTTGACAGCGGCTGTGCATCCCACACTGCGGCAGTCACTTCCTCGCACTTCTGCTCTGCCGAGCGGCAATTCCGCTATCCGCTGGAATACGGCGGAATCCGTGCACCGACCGCACAGTGGACCGTAACCGGATCGGGCGCTGCAATCGTCTCGCACGTGGACACCGCGCCGTATCTTCTCGCTGCCGCTGTCGGTA
>JBGUUS010000032.1:0-10287 GCA_045133675.1 Oscillospiraceae bacterium
TATGGCGAGGATGTCAAACATCCGGCGATCCTCTACTGTGCAAACGGTGATGAAACGCTCTTGAAAGCCAGTGTCAACGGCATGGAGAAAGCGCTTCGCCGCATTGTGCAGACCACCGGCGGTGCCAGCTCCTGCTGTGAGCATCTGAGCCCGATCGGCGCAATCAACGAAACCGAATATTGCAACTTCTCGACCTTTAACCACAGCTATTCGTGGTATGCTATGGTAACCGGCGAAGCACGCTGGGGCGATGAGATGGAGCGCTGTCTCTTCAACGGAGCACAGGGCGCGCGTAAAAAAGACGAACGTGCCATCGCGTATTTCACCTCGCCGAACCAGCTGTATGCCACCCGTTCCTCCACAGTTTTTTCGAGCAAACCGGATATGGGTGCTTATTCGCCGTGCTATTATATTGCTTGCTGCCCGACCCAGTCGGTCCGCACTGTTCCGGAGTTCATTCGCAGTATGGGCTTGCTTGATGAGAATCATGATCTCTACCTCCTGTGCTACGGTCCGGCGGAGGTGAAAGCACCAAAACTCGACTTCATTATGGATACCATGTATCCGTTCCGCGATACCATCACGCTGAATATCACCCGTGCCGAAAATGCTGTTCTCAACCTCCGCATTCCGGCATGGTGCAAAGCGGCATCTGTCACCGTAAATGGCAGGGAAACCGCACTCATCGATGCACAAAACGGATATGCGCGCATCGATGCAGCACTTTCCGCCGGTGATACCGTTGTCATCCGTTTCCCGATGGATATTACCATTACCAAAGTCGATGACTCGGCTTCTGCTTCCAAATTCCCGATCGCGATTGAACGCGGACCGCTCGTCTATGCACTGCCGGTGCCGGAAAAATGGACGGCATATCCGGGCAATCCAATCTCACCACTTCCGGAAGGCTGGAACTGGTACGAAGTTACACCGGATATCGGCGATCACGATTACAGTGTACTCTATCCGGTGTTCAAAGCCGCACCGTGGGCAAGAGCCATTGACGAAAACCTCACGCCGGATCAGGTGCGCGTAACAGAGCACGATACCGACGGCTATGTTTGGGAGAATCCGCCGGTCACGCTGGAAGTTCCGCTCTATCACGCAGACAACGGATACATTTACTGCTCTCCTAAAACACACGAATCCTGGGAATGCCCGCTGGAGGTTGAGGGTGAAGCGGAAATGAATACGCTTGTTCCGCACGGCTGTACAAACCTGCGCATCACATATCTGCCGCGTGCGGCAAAATAACGGCATTTTCCGTAAAGCAAAAAGGCACCCGAAAGGGAGTTGTTGAAAAGGATTTCCACAACTCCCAGCGAAATTTTCCCTGACGGGAAAATGAAATATTTCCGTTCCGGAAATATGAAATGTTGCATAAGCAACATGAAATGTGCCTGCGGCACGTGTCGGTGTCGCTGCGCGACAATTATAAAAACAATAAAAGGTACTGTTGCAATGCAACAGTACCTTTTCCTTCATATTTTCGAAGAAAATATTTCACAGGCGAAGCCTATTTCACACGCCGTAAGGCGTATATCATAGATTTGCAAAGCAAATCTATTTCACTGTGGGTTGGGCATATTCCTATGACCAACCCACTAATGGGTGCCTTTTTCAGATTACAGCAAAAAAAGAGCTGACCTTTCGGTCAGCTCTTTTCGATTGAAGCAAATTATTTGCCTGCGCGAGCAACGAGGTTGTCGTATTTCTCTTTTGCGTTCTCTTCTGCTTTTGCAAAGAGTTCAGCAGCTCTTGCCGGGTTTGCACGAGCCAGAGAGTTGTAACGAACTTCGCCCATGATGAAGTCTTTGTAGTTAGCGGTCGGAGCCTTGGAGTCGAGGGTGAACGGGTTCTTGCCCTCTTTTGCAAGACGCGGATCGTAACGGAAGCAATGCCAGTAGCCTGCCTCAACTGCTTTCTTCTCTTCGGTCTGTGCAGTAGCCATACCGGTCTTAATACCGTGGTTGATGCACGGAGCGTAGCAGATAACCAGCGACGGGCCGTGGTAGCTTTCAGCTTCAACAAATGCTTTGATGGTCTGGTTGTAGTCAGCACCCATAGCGCACTGTGCAACGTAGATGTAGCCGTAGCTCATTGCGATAGCAGCGAGGTCCTTTTTCTTAACCTCTTTACCAGCTGCTGCGAACTGTGCGATAGCACCGGTCGGAGTAGCTTTGGATGCCTGGCCACCGGTGTTGGAGTAAACCTCGGTGTCGAATACAAGGATATTAACGTCTTCGCCGGAAGCGAGAACGTGGTCAACACCGCCGTAGCCGATGTCGTATGCCCAACCGTCGCCGCCGAAGATCCAAACGGATTTCTTAGCGAGGTAGTCTTTGTTCTTGAGGATCTCTTTGGAAGCCTCGCAGCCGCAAGCCTCGAGCATAGCAACCAGAGCGTCGGTAGCAGCGCGGTTAGCGGTGCCGTCGTTCAGGGTGTTGAGATATGCATCGACGATCTCTTTCTTCTCGCCTTCAACGTTTGCAGCGAGAGCTTCGATCTTCTTAACGAGTTTAGCGCGGATGGTGTTCTGAGCGAGGTACATACCGTAGCCGTACTCAGCGTTGTCTTCGAACAGGGAGTTAGCCCAAGCCGGACCGAAGCCGTTTTTGTTAACGGTGTACGGAGTGGACGGAGCGGAACCACCCCAGATGGAAGAACAACCGGTAGCGTTTGCGATATACATTCTGTCGCCGAAGAGCTGGGTAACCAGTTTAGCGTACGGGGTCTCGCCGCAGCCTGCGCATGCGCCGGAGAACTCGAGCAGCGGCTGTTTGAACTGGCTGCCTTTAACGGTGGTCTCTTTGAATTTAGCAGCAACTTCCGGTTTAGCAGCAAGGTCAAAGCCGTAAGCGAAGCCTTCCTGTTTAGCAACCATCTGGTCGAGCGGTTTCATAACGAGAGCTTTCGCACCTTTCTTGCCCGGGCAGACGTTAGCACAAGAGCCACAGCCGGTGCAGTCGAGAGCGGAAACGGTCATTACGAAGTTCATGCCCGGCATACCGGTCATCTTAGCGGAAACGGTGCCTGCCGGAGCAGCAGCGAGTTCTTCGTCAGTCATAGCAACCGGACGGATAACAGCGTGCGGGCAGACATAAGAGCAGAAGTTGCACTGGATGCAGTTTTCCGGGTTCCAGTCCGGAACGTCGATTGCGATGCCGCGTTTCTCGTAAGCGGAGGAGCCCAGCGGGAGAACACCGGTAGCGTAATCGGTGAATGCGGATACCGGCAGTTTGGAGCCAGCAAATGCATTGATCTTGTTCTGTACGTTGTTAACGTATTTGAGAACGTCAGCGCGGCCGTCAGCAAAGTTTACGGACAGGTCAACGTCTTCAGCGTTAGCCCAATCAGCCGGGTAAGCAACTTCAACAACGTCCTGAGCGCCACGGTCGATAGCGTCGTGGTTCATCTTAACGATGTGCTCGCCTTTTTTGCCGTAGGAAGCGGTTGCAGCGTCTTTCATGAACTGTGCAGCGTCTTCAGCCGGAATGATGTTAGCGAGTTTGAAGAATGCAGACTGGAGAATGGTGTTGATTCTGCCGCCGAGGCCGATCTCTTTTGCGATCTTAACGCCGTCGATGGTGTAGAATTTGATCTTCTTCTCTGCGATAGCGCGTTTCATCTGGCCCGGGAGTCTTGCATTGAGCTCGTCGAGGTCCCAGCCGCAGTTGAGCAGGAAGGTGCCGCCTTCGTTGATGTCGGAGATCATGTCATACTTGGTAACGTAGGACGGGTTGTGGCAAGCAACGAAGTCTGCTTTGTTGATGAGGTAGGTGGATTTGATCTTCGGCATACCGAAACGCAGGTGGGAAACGGTCAGACCGCCGGATTTCTTCGAGTCGTAGTCGAAGTAAGCCTGTACGTTCATATCGGTGTGGTCGCCGATGATCTTGATGGAGTTTTTGTTAGCACCGACAGTACCGTCTGCGCCCAGACCCCAGAATTTGCAGCTGGTGATGCCAGCCGGCGTGGTGTTCGGGTTCTCTTTTACTTCGAGAGAGAGGTTGGTAACGTCGTCAACGATGCCGATGGTGAAGGATTTCTTCTCGGTGTTTTTGTAAACAGCGATGATGTCTGCCGGAGTGGTGTCTTTCGAACCCAGACCGTAGCGGCCGCCGAATACCGGAACCTGATCGAATTTGGTGCCTTTGAGAGCTGCAACTACGTCGAGGTACAGCGGCTCTGCCAGAGCGCCCGGCTCTTTGGTTCTGTCAAGAACGGTGATCTGTTTAACAGTCTCCGGAATTGCAGCAGCCAGTTTGTCAGCGCAGAACGGACGGTACAGACGAACTTTAACGAGGCCGTATTTGCCGCCGTTAGCGTTCAGGTAGTCGATGGTCTCTTCGATGGTATCGAGAACAGAGCCCATAGCAACGATTACGTGCTCTGCATCAGCAGCGCCGTAGTAGTTGAACAGTTTGTAGTCGGTGCCGATCTTAGCATTGACTTTGTCCATGTATTTTTCAACAACGGACGGAATGTTCAGGTAAGCAGTGTTGGAAGCTTCGCGAGCCTGGAAGAAGATATCCGGGTTCTGAGCGGTACCGCGCAGAGTCGGATGTTCCGGGTTCATTGCGTTGTTTCTGAAGTTGTCGATTGCTTCCCAGTTAACCATTTCTGCGAGGTCTTCGTTATCCCAGCAAGCAACTTTCTGCAGCTCGTGAGAAGTACGGAAGCCGTCGAAGAAGTGCAGGAACGGGATGCGGCCTTCGATCGTTGCCATGTGAGCAACAACGCCGAGGTCCATAGCCTCCTGCGGAGAGGTGGAAGCGAGCATAGCAAAACCGGTCTGGCGGCATGCGTATACGTCGGAGTGGTCACCGAAGATGGACAGAGCGTGGGAAGCCAGAGCACGTGCGGAAACGTTGATTACGCACGGGAGCTGCTCGCCTGCGATTTTGTACATATTCGGGATCATGAGCAGGAGACCCTGAGAAGCAGTATATGTGGTGGTCAGAGCGCCTGCGGACAGAGAGCCGTGGACAGCACCTGCAGCGCCAGCCTCGGACTGCATTTCAACAACGCGGACTTTTTCGCCGAAGATGTTCAGCTTGCCTTCGGTAGCCCATTTGTCGGTGACTTCAGCCATCGTGGAAGACGGGGTAATCGGGTAGATTGCCGCAACGTCAGTAAAGGCATACGAAGCATAAGCGGCAGCGTTGTTGCCGTCCATGGTTTTCATTTTTCTTGCCATTTTGATTATCCTCCTTAAAATTTGGTGCAGAGGCCGCGAAAAACGCGGTCAGCAGAGCCGATTTCCGGGAAGAAACGAAGGGCCCTGCACACTTACATTTATAGTATCACATTTTCATTTTGATGTAAAGCATTTTTGGTGGCTGCAAACGGGTTTTTCGGGTGAAATCTTTTTCCTTTTTTGGAATTGCGGCGGATAAAACAGAGAAAACGGGACACACCGTTTGTGTGTCCCGTCGGTTGGTATGTTTTGCGAATCAGCGGCGCGGAAAAAAGGTGTTGATGATGTGCGAATACACCATGTTAACGTTGTACTGATGCTTTTCAAACGGAGCATCCTGCGGACCGCGGTTGCGCGATTCCAGAACGATTTTTACAGAACCCGGCATCGGCTGATAAAAGCGGATCATAACGTATTCACCCCAGCTGTACTGTGACACGCCGGTCGAAACCCATATCAGCCATCTCGAACGGTCGACACCTTCGATCGGAAAGCCGCCGATGTGTGCGCCCGGCGTTGCCGCAAGCGTTTCCAGCGCCGTTTTCGGATCAATGTTGAACGTAAATTCCGAAGCAGCACCCGGCGCAACGTTATACGTATACGGTGACCAGTAATCTTCCCACATGAAAAGCACACTCCTTTCGCGTTTCCTGGTTCCAGTTTACCACAGCAACGCGCAGTGTGCAAGAAAAATCAGAGCAAAACGTATACGAGTGCGAGAATCAGTGAGGTATCCGCACCTTCGCGGATCAAGAGGAACAAAAGCGAGAGCAGGAGCAGTGTCTCATGATCCTTACCGAATGTCTGCAGCAGTGCACCAAGGCCGCCGGGCGATGCGGCGGGCGGAACAGGCTGCGGTTTCGGCGCTTCCGAAGGACTTTGCGGTGCCTTGAAAACAGGTTCGGCGGGTTCTGGTTGTGCCGCCGTTTCGCTTTGCCGGAGCTTTTCTTCGGAGATGCGGCGCATTTCGTTCACGCGGCGTATCGCATCACGCTGCATCGCCATGATTTCTTCGCTGCTGTATCCGCGTGTCATACGCTTCACCTCCGTTTGTTATAAAATACCGTTTAAAATTCCGCTTTGCTGCAGAGCCGGCAGCATGGAGATCAGCCGCAGAAGCTTGATTGCCTGATCAACGCGCTCTTGCCGGCGTTCCCCGAAATGCGGTTTGAGCGCTAACAGCAGATCGGTGTTTTTATCGTTTTTCTGCATCCCGCGGAAGATTTCGCCGAGCCCGGCGAGCGCCGCAGGGTCAAACGGCGGTGCGGCGGGTTCCTGCGTTTTTTCTTCGGCAGTACCAAACAGAGCGGTAAGATCCGGCGCATTTGCTCCGCCGAGCAGTGAAGCGATATTTTTGAGCTGTTCCTGACCCTCGGGCGAGGCGAGAATCCCACTCAGTTTTTCAGCCAGTTCCTCCATTTTTCCTGCCTCCCTGCAGCATATTCAGCAGCGCTTTCGCCTGCGGTGTGCGCAAAAGCTGTTCGATCTGCGCCTTGTCGTTGAGTAATGCCTGAAAACGCCGTGCATCCTGCGGCTTCATGTTCTCCGTGATTCCGTTCAGCCGGCCTTCCTGTGCATTTTTTAAAAGCGCCGACGGATCGTTTCCGGTCATTTGCGCAGCCTGTTTCAGCAGAGCGGCGAGTGCATCGTTTTGCGGCATACTATACGCTTCCTTTCCGCCTTCCGGATTTTCCGGCGCGCGGTGCTGCGGAGCCGGTCAACACCATTCTATGCCGGAAGAAGCGAAAAATTGCCTGAAAAGAAAGCAGGTTTACCAGTTTGGATGCGGCGTTTTGTGTCGAAAATCGTTCATCTTTGCCAAAGTGAAAAAATCTGAAAAAAACTGTTGACAAAACGCCTTGCGTTGAGTATAATAATATTCGTTCTCCGCGAGAACACACAATATGGCGGCATAGCTCAGTTGGCTAGAGCATGCGGTTCATACCCGCAGTGTCGTTGGTTCGAATCCGACTGCCGCTACCATAATGGCCCGTTGGTCAAGAGGTCAAGACACCGCCCTTTCACGGCGGAATCGCGAGTTCGATTCTCGCACGGGTCACCAATTCCTTTTAGCAAGGCAAAAGCCTTGTTGAAAGCGAGTAATCGGCGAAAGCCGTGTTACATCGATAATAACGGGAAACCGTTTTTATATACTTCAAGGCCCGTTGGTCAAGCGGCTAAGACGACGCCCTCTCACGGCGTAATCGGGAGTTCGATTCTCCCACGGGTCACCATAAAAACTCCGGACAAGTTGTCCGGAGTTTTTTGTTTGCCGCAAACTTGACACTCCGTTCAAATGCGGAGCGTTTTTTTCACTGATTTTTGCATAAAGTGAGAAAATCCTGTCAGAGGCGGAGTTTGTGCGTTTTTCTCGTTGACAAAAAGCGACTTTTTCCGTATCATTGATTGTAGATTCATGCGTGTATCAATCTATCCGGTGCGCGCGTTTTCATGTTTTCAATAGAGATGAGGAGAATCAATATGGCAGAACTTCACAGTGAAATGATTGGCGATCTCGGTATTATTTGCATGCCGGGCTGCGAAAGCTTCGTTGAGAAAGTAGAAAACTACCTGAAAACCTGGCACGCTGACGAAGACAACAACTACGTTGTCAACAGCGTTATTTCCCGCTTTGCTTCCGGCGAGGCAAAAGGCCTGATCAAAGAGTCGGTTCGCGGCAAAGACCTCTATATCATCACCGACTGCTTCAACTACAACGTAACCTACAAAATGTATCAGATGACCGTTCCGATGAGCCCGGACGATCACTTCCAGGACCTCAAACGTATGATCTCGGCAGTTGCAGGTAAAGCAAAACGCATTACCGTTATTATGCCGATGCTCTATGAGGGCCGTCAGCATAAACGTTCTTCCCGTGAATCCCTGGACTGCGCAATGATGCTCCAGGAACTCGTTGCAATGGGTGTTTCCAACATCATCACCTTTGACGCACACGACCCGCGCGTTCAGAACGCAATTCCGTCTTCCGGCTTTGACAGCTTCCAGCCGACCTACCAGATGCTCAAAGCAATGGTTAAAGAAGTTCCGGACATCAAATTCGACGACAAATCTCTGGCAATTATCTCCCCAGACGAGGGTGGTGTTTCCCGCTGCCTGTACTATTCTTCGGTACTCGGTGTAAACGTCGGCATGTTCTACAAACGCCGCAACTACTCCGTTATCGTTAACGGCCGCAACCCGATCGAAGCACACGAATACCTCGGCAACAGCGTTGAAGGCAAAGACATCATCGTTGTTGACGACATGATCGCTTCCGGCGACTCCATGCTCGATATCTTCCAGAAACTCAAAGAGCGCGGTGCAAAACGCATCTACGCTTGCGTTTCCTTCGGCCTGTTCACGCACGGCGTTGAAGCATTCGACAAAATGTACGCAGACGGTATGTTCGACAAGATCTTCACCACGAACCTGATCTACACCCCGCAGGAAGTTCTCGACAAACCGTGGTACTGCTCGGTTGATATGTCGAAATACGTGGCTTACATCATCGAAGAAGTTAACCACGACAAATCCACCAGCTCTCTCATCGATCCGTTCGCTCGCATCAAAGCACTCCTTGCAAAACACGCTGCAGAGAACGCATAAGAGAAGCGCTTAAAACAATAAGTAAATGAAAAAAGGAACGAATCCGTTTGGATTCGTTCCTTTTTGTGTTTCGGGATATTTTATGCGATATAGTCGTTATCGCGGAACTGCAGAGCATAGAGGCCTTTGTACATACCGCCTTTTTCGATCAGCTCGTCGTGCGTGCCGCGTTCGGTGATGCTGCCGTTTACAACGACGGCGATCTCGTCGGCGTTGCGGATGGTGGAAAGACGGTGCGCAACGACCAGCGTGGTGCGGCCTTTGCAGAGCTCGTCGAGCGCCTGCTGGATCAAAACCTCGGTGGTGTTATCAAGTGCGCTCGTCGCTTCGTCGAGGATGAGGATTGCCGGGTCTTTCAGGAAAACGCGTGCAATGCTCAGACGCTGCTTCTGACCGCCGGAGAGACGGACGCCGCGCTCGCCGATTTCGGTGTCGTAGCCTTTGTCGAGCGTCATGATGTAATCGTGGATGTTGGCGCGGCGCGCTGCTTCATATACCTCTTCATCCGTTGCGTCCGGGCGGCCGTAGAGAATATTCTCACGGATGGTGCCGACGAACAGGAAGACATCCTGCTGAACAATGCCGATGTTGCGGCGGACGGAATCGAGCGTGAGATCACGGATATCGATGCCGTCGATCAGGACACTGCCGCCGTCTTCTTCGAGTTTATAGAAATTCGGAAGCAGATGACACAGCGTGGTTTTGCCGCCGCCGGACGGACCGACGAGTGCCAGCTTGCGTCCTTTTTCAAGCTTGAGGTTTACGTTATGCAGAACCTCCGCTTCATCATTATAAGAATAGGAGACATCTTTGAATTCGATGACGCCCTGAACGTCTTTGAGCTCTTTTGCGTCCGGTGCGTCTTTTTCCGGTTCCTCTTCCATGATCTCAACGAAACGTCTGAAGCCGCTGACGCCGTTCTGGAACTGCTCCATAAAGCCAATCAGCGTGGTGACCGGGTTGATGAACAGGTTGACCGAAACGATAAAAGTGGAGTAATCGCCGAAGGAGATGCGGCCCGAATAGAGGAACAGACCGCCGGCAATCAGGATGAATACGTTGAAGATATCGGTGATAAACGAAGTGGAGGAATGGAAGGTTGCCATCGCTTTGTATGCGCGGCGCGAAGCGTCGACGAAGGATTCGTCGCCTTTGCGGAATTTTTCGACCTCGCGTGCGGAGTTCGTATAGGCTTTTGTAACACGGATACCGGTGATGCTGCTTTCAACAGCGGCGTTGATCGTTGCGTTGCTCTTGCGGCGGTCGTCAAACGCGCTCTTCATCGCCTTGCGGCACTGAACGGTGACGAGAACGAGGATCGGAACGCAGATGAAGATGATCAGTGTGAGGATCCAGTCGATCGTTGCGAGATATGTAAAGGAAAGAATGATCATAACCGCGCTGATGAGCAGGTTTTCCGGACCGTGGTGCGCAAGTTCACAGACCTCAAAAAGGTCGGAGGTGATGCGCGTCATAATACG
>JBGUUS010000033.1:0-11927 GCA_045133675.1 Oscillospiraceae bacterium
AGCCGGACACCGCCCGCTTCCGTTATGCCACCGGGCAGCAGCACTTCACAAAAAGGCGGAAGCGGCATTTCCCGTTCAACAAACAGCCGGTCTTTGCGGATACAAAGCACCGTATTGCCATGCACGGTGATGCGACCGGTCGGCAAAGTCAGCAGATGCAAAAGCGCTTCGCATGAAGCATGATCCGCTTCGCCGCATTCGGCTTTCAGGATCCTGCACGCGACCCGGCGCTGCATTGCCGGATGCAGTTCACGCAGCCCGGAAACGTCATACCCGTTCTCACGAGTAAGCTCTTCAAACACGGCTTTTGCCCGTCCTTCGAGATAGTCATCTTCCTGCGAAAGGATGGCGGCAGCACGTGCGATCGTCTCAGCCGCATTCGGGCGAATCGCTTCAAGCGACGGTAATGTTTCTTTACGGATCCGGTTGCGGTCATAGGAAACATCCGTATTCGTCGAATCCTGTACGAAAACGAGCTCGTTTTCTGCGCAGTAGGCTTCGATCTCTTCACGCAGGACAGCAAGCAGCGGACGGATGATATGGCCGCGCTGTGCCGGAATCCCGCTTAATCCCTTCATGCCGCTGCCGCGGACGAGGCGGTACAGAACGGTTTCCGCCTGGTCGGACATCGTGTGTGCGGTTGCAATTTTGTCGGCGCCGTATTTTTGGCGTGTTTCTTCAAAAAACGCATAGCGGATCTCGCGGCCGGCTTCTTCCTCGCCGCAGCCGAGCTCCCGTGCAGTCTTTCTCACGTCCGCGTGCAAAACCGCAAACGGAATGCCGTGCGCTTTACAGAACAGGCGCGCCGTTTCTTCGTCGCGATCGCTTTCTGCGCCGCGCAGACCGTGGTTTACATGACAGCCAACGACCGGAACCCCCATCGTATGCAATGCGTGAAGCAGTGCCATCGAGTCGGCACCGCCGGAAAATCCGACAACAACCCGCTCGCCTTCGCGGATCAATCCGCTTTTTTGGATCGCAGCCTTAATTCGGCTCATCGCGGAACATCTCCACATCCTCAAAGCGTGTGTACTGACCAAGCCAGCGGATATCCAGTTCGCCGGTGGAACCGTGACGGTTTTTTGCTACAATGCACTGTGCCGCCGTCGGATCCGGTCCGTCGCCTTTGTTGTTTTCGTCGTCTTTATAGTAATCGTCGCGATAGAGGAACAGAACGATATCGGCATCCTGCTCGATAGAACCGGAGTCACGCAAGTCCGAAAGCATCGGTTTGTGACCCTGGCGCTGTTCCGCGGCACGGGACAGCTGAGAAAGCAGAATAACCGGCACGTCCAACTCTTTTGCCATGATTTTGAGCGAACGCGTCATCTGCGAAATTTCCTGTACACGGTTCTCGGTTCGTCTGCCCGAAGACATCAGCTGCAGGTAGTCGATGATAACGAGACCGACGTCTTTCAAACGCATCAGCTTCGCTTTGATATCATTGACAGTAACACCGGCGGCGTCGCTGAAATAGAAATTCATACGGCTCAGCACGTCCGCACACGAAGCAAGCTGTACCCACTCTTCGGAATTGAGCTTGCCGACACGCAGCTTATTGCTTTCGATGCGCGCTTCCGAAGACATCGCACGGGTAACAAGCTGCTCGTTCGACATCTCGAGCGAGAACATCGCAACTGCCTTATCCGGATAGCGGCGCGCGACGTTTAAGCCGATATTCATCGCAAACGAGGATTTACCCATACCTGGGCGGGCCGCCAGCAGAATGAGGTCGGAACGGTTCAAACCGCCAAGCAGCATATCGAGCCGTCCGAATCCGCTTCGCAGACCGAGATACTTATCTTTATCTTCGCCGGACATTTTGGTAAGACGGTCGTACGCTTCCAGAATGACCGCATCAATCTTAGCAAGCGCACCGGTCTCTTTGCCCTGTCGGATATCGTAAATACGCTGTTCTGCATATTCAAGAATCTGTTCCGCTTCGCCATTGCCGGAGCGCGATTTCTCCACAATATCCGTGCAGGCTGTAATCAGCGTGCGCAGATAGTATTTTTCCCGGACAATGCGGCAGTAATCCGCCAGGTTCGCGGTTGTCGGAACAAGCTCCATCAGCTGCACGAGATACATCTTTGCATTCTCGGCACTGTCAAACACGCCTTCGCGGACAGCCTCATCCAAAACGGTGATAAAGTCAACCGTCTTGTTCAGGCTGAACATACCGCAGAGCACCGCGTAAAGCTCGCGATGCTGTTTTCTGTAAAACATATCCGCACGCGGAAGCTGCTCAAGCACTACGGCGATCTTATCCGGCTCCAGCAAAAGCGCACCGAGAACGGACTGCTCCGCCTCAAGGCTGTTCGGCATATTTTGTAACGATTCCAGCGTAATCAGATCATTTTCCGCCATGCGTTACCTCTCCTTATCCCTTGCGAAAATGCTTTAAGGCTATTCCCGATTTTGGGCATAGCCTTAAAAAATCCCGCAATTATTATGCTTCAACTACGCTCAGGTTCAGCTTTGCTGTAACACCGGTGTGCAGTTTTACCTCAAACGTATATTCGCCGAACGTCTTGATATCGCTTTTCATAACGATCTTTTTCTTCGTGATATCCGTTTTAAACGAACGGTTCAGTTCATCCGCAACTTCTTTTGCGGTAACAGCGCCAAAAAGGCGTCCGCCCGAACCGGCTTTTGCATGGATGACGACCTTTTTGCCGTCGATCTTTGCGCAATCAGCTTTTGCGCTGTCGAGAGCAACCTGTGCGTGATGCGCAGCTGCCTCGTCCTTTGTTTTCTTCTCGTTGATTGCGCCTGCGCTTGCTTCAACGGCAAGACCGCGGGCAATCAGAAAGTTTTTGCCGTAACCGTCGGCAACCTTTACAAGATCACCGGCTTTACCGGTGCCTTTTACGTCCTGTTTCAGAATGACCTGCATAAGTCAACCTTCCTTTCTCTCCTGTTGTGCAGCATACTCTTCGATGATTGCGGCGAGGCGTGCACGAACCTCGTAACAATCGCTGTCTTTGACCTGGGCACCGGCCATGGTCAGATGACCGCCGCCGCCCATTTTTTCCATAATAACCTGTACGTTATACGCACCCATCGAGCGCGCCGAAACGTAGACAGTTCCGTTCGATTCATACAGGACAAACGACGCTTTCACGCCGCTGATGTTCAAAAGTTCGTCCGCCGCCTGCGGTGCAACAATCCGGATATCATCCGTAACGTTTGCACAGATGGAAACGGCACAGCCATCCATCAGTTCGGCCGACGATACGATCAGCGCGCGGTGGCGATACGCATCAATCGAATAACCGAACATTTCACGAACGGCAACCGTATCCGCGCCGAGACGACGCAGGTATGCAGCCGCTTCAAACGTACGGGCGCCGGTTTTCATAACGAAATTCTTTGTATCCAGCATAATGCCGGCAAGAAGCGCTTCCGCTTCTGTGCGGTTTAAGCGGCATCCGTCGCCGAGATACTGAATAAGCTCGGCAACCATCTCGGATGCCGAAGAGGCAAACGGCTCGTGATAAAAAATAACCGCATTATCGATATGATTGACCGTTCTTCTGTGGTGATCGATAACAACAACCTGATTACAGCGCTTATATACCTCTGCGCTTTCAACGAGATCTGCTGTATGTGTATCGGTAATAATCAGCAGGGTCTTTTCGCTGATCAGTTCAAGCGCCGTTTCCGGCATACAGATCATATCCTGCTGGCGGTTTTCAACCAGTTTGCGGACAAGCACCTCCGCAACATTGCGGCGGGTATCCAGCACGATGTACGCGTCTTTTCCAAGACAGCGGCACGCTTTTGCAAGACCGATTGCCGAACCGAGCGCATCAAGATCGGCAAAACGATGACCCATAACGAGAACGTTATCGCAGCCTTTGATCAGACCGGCAAGTGCGGATGCGACGATACGCGTTTTTACCTTTGTCTGCTTTTCGACACCCTTGGAATAGCCGCCGAAGAATTCATAACCATTGTCGGTTTTCAAAACGACCTGGTCGCCGCCGCGTCCAAGCGCCATTTCAAGCGCTTTTCTTGATTCGATCGCCGCCTGATTCAACGTGTCAACAACCGGAGCAATACCGATCGAAAGTGTCATCGGGATGCGGTTTTCCGTTTCAAGCAAGCGAACCTGGTCGAGGATCTCAAAGCGGTTGCGAAGCATTTTCTGCAGATCCTGTTCTTCAACCAGCATGATATAGCGGTCCTCCGCCAAACGGCGGATAAATCCGGTTGTGGAATCGACCCACGCCTGAATCGTGTTGCGGACCTGATTTAAAAGCTGCAGGCGGCCGCCGTCTCCGCCGTCCTGTCCGACGGTTTCATCGTAGTTATCGATAAGAACCATCATAACGGACGGGCGCGTACGTTCGGCTTCCTGTCTGATCATCTCAAGCTTCGTAACGTCGGAAAAATAGAGAATGTAAAACGGTCTTCCGCCATCGAAATGAAGCGTATAGACATCGTAATAACGGCCGTAACATTCAACACGGCGCGGCGCAAATTCCAGAAGCTGACTGATTTCTTCCTTAAAGAGAGAGCTGAGCGGTGCGCCGTAAATATCCTTTTCATCCTGCAAAACGCCGGCGCGGAACTGCTCGTTATACCAAACGATCTCGCCTTCTTCGGTGACGATCATCGCGGACATTGGAAAATCGATCAAGCCGCCTTCTTCATGGCCCGAAACCGATTTTCCCATCTGCGTGATGATCTTGTAAAGGTCGCGCTGCATCCGCCAAACAGCCCAAAAGGCGAGTGCATTGATGACGAGAACGATCGGGAGCGAAACGAAAAACAGAATACGGTTTGTAAAGAAGAGCGCGGCACACAAAACCAAACTGAGCGCCATCAAAATGATGACGAGCGGACGCATCAACCAAAAGCGCTTCGTTTTCATGATACGCGCGCCTCCTTTCTTTTTCAGATGCTGCGGAGTCATATCAGACTTCCATGATGATCGGAAGGATCATCGGGCTGCGTTTTGTCTTTTTGTAGATATAGTTCGAGAGTGCATCTTTAACGTTGGATTTGATGCCGCCCCAGTCACGTACATCGAAGCTGAAGCACTGCTCGATGGCGTTATATACAACCTGGCGCGCTTCGGCGATCAGTTCCTCCGCTTCGCGGACATAGATAAAGCCGCGCGAAATGATCTCCGGACCGGCAAGAAGTGTGCCGGATGCTTTTTCGATGGTGACTACAACGACAATCAGGCCGTCCTGTGCCAGATGGCGGCGGTCACGCAATACGATCGTGCCGACATCACCGACACCGAGACCGTCAACGAGAACGCGGCCAACCGGCGCATTGCCGATTACACGCATACTCTCGTCCGTGAGTTCGACAATCTGGCCGATATCGCCGATGTGGATATTTTCCTCCGGAATTCCCATCTCAAACGCGAGTTTTGCATGGGAACGAAGGTGTTTATATTCGCCGTGTACCGGCATGAAGTATTTCGGTTTGGTAACCGCCATCATGAGCGAGAGCTCATCGCGGCAGGCGTGACCGGAAACATGAACCTCGTACATTTTTTCGTATACGACCTCTGCACCAAGGCGGAGCAGATCGTTGACAACACGGGTTACGTGTTTTTCGTTACCCGGAATCGGCGTTGCAGAAATAATGATAAAGTCGCGCGGTGTTACGCGGACCTTGCGGTGTTCGCCGCTTGCCATGCGCGAAAGAGCGGACATCGGCTCACCCTGGCTGCCGGTTGTGATGATAACGGTCTGTTCTTCCGGATACTGCGAAATCTCATCCATATCGATGAGCAGACCTTCCGGAATCGAAAGATAGCCGAGCTCAACGGCGACCGCGACGGTGTTTTCCATACTGCGGCCGGATACAGCAACTTTACGGCCAAACTGTGCCGCAACGGATACGATCTGCTGGATACGGTGAATGTTCGAGGAGAAGGATGCGATGATAACGCGGCGGCCTTCTGCGCGGTCGAACAAGCTTTCAAACGAATAGCCGACTTTGCGTTCGCTCGGTGTGGAGCCCGGGCGCTCGGCGTTCGTCGAGTCGGCAAGCAGGCAGAGAACGCCTTCTTCGCCGAGCTGCGCCAGACGTGCAAGATCGGTGGTGCCGCCTTCAATCGGCGTGTAGTCGATCTTGAAGTCGCCGGTGTGGATAACTGTACCCGCCGGAGAATGAACGGCAATGCCCATAGCATCCGGGATCGAGTGGTTCACATGGATAAACTCAACCTCCATGCAGCCCATTTTCACCGTTTCGCGCGGGCGTACGGTGAAGAGTTTTGCAGTGGAAAGCAGTCCGTGCTCTTTCAGTTTGCCTTTGATCAGACCGATTGCCAGCGGCGAAGCGTAGATCGGAATATCAAAACGTTTGAGCAGATACGGGATCGCACCGATATGGTCCTCATGGCCGTGGGTGACGATCAAGCCGCAGATTTTATCAATGTTCTCTTCTACATAGGAGAAATCCGGAATAACGAGGTCGACGCCAAGCATATCCACATCCGGGAATGCAAGACCGCAATCCAGCAGGAACATATCGCTCTGGCACTGGAACAGCGTCATATTCTTACCGATCTCATTTAAGCCGCCCAGCGGCACGATGCGGATTGACGGCTTTTTCTTGTTGGCACGCTGTCCGGTTGTCGGACGGCGGAAAGATTGATGCATATTTTTCTCCGTTTTCTTTTCTGCCGGAGCAGCCTCCTGCTGCGGCATTGCTTGTTCGACCTTCGCCGGCGCACTCTCGCGCTTCGGCTGTACAAATTCTTTCTGAACCGGCGCACTCTCGCGCTTCGGTTCAGCAGTCACTTTTCTGTCTGTTTCGGATGCGATACCCCGCTGCGCTTCAAAATACGCTTCAAAGTTCGCATATTTTCCGGTGGCCGGCTTCACGCCCAGCTCCTTCATCAGCTCATCCGGTCTGAACGGAACGGTTTGGCGCTTGCGCGGAATGTTATTGTGCGCTTTTCCTTTTTTACGCGGCGACGGCTCCCGCGAGCTGTCATACTCTGCCGTCGGATATGATTTTGGCAACGTTCCTTCCCTCACTTTTTGTGGATTTTAAAAGCAGGCGGATAAACCATAATAAACCGACCCTGTATTCAGGTTCGGCGCCTGCTGTGTGGTATACTCTGTGCCGCAAGCGCGGCTAGGCAGGTGACTCCCGTATGTTCGAGTTTTCCGTCCATCCTTCACACGGTTTTGCACCGGCCCGATCAAAAACGAATAGGTCCGCACATAATTATTCGTAGTATAATTGTAAAACAAAATCGTCGCTGTGTCAAGTGCGGACACCTGTTCCTGCGTTCCGCTTCGCTTTTCCATTGTATTCTGCACTTGTTCTTCGCAGAATACGCATATATCCATGAAAACTTTTCTCCCGTTAAAAACTCTTGCTTCGACGTATTCTTTCACTTGACGAAAAGGAAAATTTAGGATATACTTTACTTGTTGTTTCGGGCTGTTGATATGGACGCATGTCGGAATCCGTTTGTGTCAACTGCGCCGCAATCTCCCATTTTTCCAAGGGACTCCCCAATCCCTTGGCCGGCCGAGGATCTCCCCAATCCCCGGCCTTTTTTCTTGTATAAAAAACACGCGTGAAGAAATCTTCACGCGTGTTTTGCTTATTCGGATATTACCGGTTCGATCAATCAGTCAGCGAGAACGCCTTTGAAGTAGATCTGCTCGAAGTTGAGCTCTTTATCCATAACGATCAGGTCTGCGTCGAGGTTTACGTCGATGCTGCCGATCTGTTTTTCCATGCGGATGGATTTAGCCGGGTTGAAGGTAGCTGCTTTGATAGCGGTGGTCAGCGGAATGCCGAACTCAACAGCTTTTCTCATGCAGTCAGCAAGGTTGGTAGCGGAACCAGCGATGGTGCCGTCTTCCAGCGTTGCTTTTTTGTTGTTCATATAAACTTTCTGGCCGCCCAGAGTGTACTCGCCGTTCGGCATGCCGCAAGCGCGCATGGAGTCGGAGATCAGGCAAACGCGGTCGTTCATCAGGGTGAATGCAGCGCGGATTGCAGAAGCTTCGATGTGGATGCCGTCGCAGATCAGCTCGGTGAATACGTTGGTATCAGCAGCTGCGCCGATAACGCCCGGTGCACGGTGAGTCAGACCGTTCATAGCGTTGTAGAGGTGCGTAACGTGGGTAGCGCCGCTCTGGATTGCAGCCATAGCCTGCTCATAGTTAGCAGCGGTGTGGCCGATGGAAACTTCAACTTCATCTTTGACCGCACGGATGAACGGAAGAGCGCCTTCCAGTTCCGGAGCGAGGTCGCAGAGTTTGATAGCATAGCCGGATGCTTCGTTCATTTTGCGGAAAAGAGCAACGTCCGGGAGTTTGAGGCAGTCAGCACGCTGAGCGCCTTTTTTGCTCTCGTTGAAGAACGGGCCTTCCATGTTGATGCCAACAACAGCAGCGCGTTTCGGTTTACCTGCCATATATGCTTTAACGGTTTTGCAGACTGCTTCAATCTCATCTTCCGGAATGGTCATAGAGGTTGCGCAGAAAGAGGTGATGCCGGCTTTACCCTGAACATCGGACATAACGTCGAATGCTTCCATGGTAGCGTCGCAAGCGTCGAAGCCGCCGCAGCCGTGGGTGTGGATATCGACAAGACCCGGGATCAGGTATTTACCGGTGATGTCTACAACGTCCTCGCCATCGAGAACGGATGCGATGTTGGTGATTTTGCCGTCTTTCACTTCAACATCAGCTTTAACGAAATGAAAACTTTTGTCCAGCACAAGGCCGTTCTTAAAAATCATGCTATTTACATCCTTTCGTATGAATATCCTTTCGGATCTTATCCTTATTGTACCGCAGGTTTGCCGACATTGCAATAGTTTGTAAAGCTTTTTTACAGTTCATTCATAAAAATATACGGGCGAAGTATAGTTTACTTCGCCCGATGAAATCAGATTCGCTGCATAATTTCCGAAAAGACCGAAAAGGTATTTTGAAACAGCAGTTCCATCTGTCTGCTCTGTTCGGTTTGATATACGGCTTTGCCGAGAATCCGCCGTTTCACCCGCTCGATTTTTGCGGGTTTCGGATCGTATTGTTCACACGCGAGTCCTAACAAAGCGTCCAAATACTCGTCCGTCATATCATAACACCTCTTTCAGCCAATTTTTCCTGGAATCGTTCTTTCGCTTTTGCCAAACGGGAACGCGCCGCCGAAGCAGAAATACCGAGCAATTCGCCGGATTCTTCACTGGAAAAGCCCAGCTGCTTCAAAATCAGAATTTCACGATCCGCTTCTTTCAACGCACGCATCGCAGCCTGTACCGAAAGACGCAGATCCGTTTCTTCGCCTTCATCCGCACCGGCGTGATCGGTCTCTTCATAGAGCGAAACCGTCGGTTCCCGCCGCAGTTGATGTCTGAGATAGTCATTTTTGCGGTTCACCGCCGCGCGAAAGATCCACGCACGCCAGTTATCCGGTTCGTCGAAATCCGGATTTTGCATTTGCTTCCAGAGTGCCGCGAACACGCTTTGTGACAAATCTTCCGCAGCAGCGCGGTTAAAACAGGCACAGAAATAACGGTGAATCGCCGGATAATGCAGAGTAAACATCGTCTGAAAGACCGAAGCCGCTCCTGTCATTTCAGTTCAATACCGTCACCGCAGGTGGAATTCGCACGGACATATCCGGAAACCGCTTTCGGACAAACGATCTTATCTCCCGCAAGCATAAAGCTGATCTTTTCCGCCAAATCGTCAACCGCCACGTCTTCGGCAATATCAATCGAATCGCCGGCAATCAGAAGCGTTTTCGGTTTGACATATTTTAAGAAGTCCGCATCGATCTCAAAAGAATCGTCCTGAACGACTGTGTTTTCGAAATCGGCGTACGCAGTGATACCGTTTACCGTACCGAATTTTAAACCGCATTCCGCACGGTTCTTCTCGTGCAGTACGATTACACCGTTTGCGATCAGCGTGCCTTTTTTATCCGCCGGAATCGATTCCACCACCGTGATACCGTTGATCAGATAATAGGTCTCTTTGTCGGAACTCATCATGCCGGCAGTCAGCGTTGTAACGCCGTTGCGGAGCGAAACATCCGCATTTGCCGGAAGAGAAACCGTCGAAGCCACATTCGTTTGCGGGATGGAGGCAAGCGCAGTCAGCAGTTCGTCGTCTCCATCCTGCGGCATGATAACAAGCGCGCAGTTTGTGATTTCCTCGATTTTTCTCGCAGCTTCTGCTGTTTTAATGTTGCGGAGGTCACATACCGGAAGGTTTACCATTTTCATAAAATCGTCTCCTTTTATTTTACCTTGGGTTCAAAAGCTCTTTTTTGCCTGTGCACACGGATCTTGGCCTTTTCATCGGCCTTACATATAGAAAGACGTATGAAAACCGGTTTTGTCCACGGTTTTATGAAATCATTTCAGCTTTTTTCAATCGAAATCCGGTACGGCGTTGCATCCGGAAGCGTGACAGAGACCGCAGACGGGATCTCCAGGCGTGCAGTCGGTTCACCTTCACAGGAGAGTTCGACAGTGATCCGGCCCTGCGGCGTGAGGATACTGCCTTTCGCCGATTTGCCCTGCGGCAAAAGTGCCGGAATAAACTCGATCGCCTCATATCCCGGCTTTGCAAGACGGATGCCGAGAACGCCCGAGATCAGATGGCGTGTTCCTGCACCGAACATCGGATGCGCGTGCGATTCACGGCCGTCCCAGTTTTCCCAGATCGTCGTGGCACCGTAGCGCTTCATATAGAGGAACGAACCGAGCTCCTCGCTTTCCAGCAGTTGGATCGCCGTGTCGGTATGTCCGTATGCGAACAGAACCTCCAGCAAAATATCCGTGCAGAGGAAGCCTGTGTCAAAATGGCCGAGCGCACTGTAAAAGTCGCTGATTCGCTGTGCCGCCTCCGCACCGGCAAGGCCGCACCATACCGCATAGGCGTCTGCGCCCTGAATAGCGCCGGCAAACGAACCTGTTTTGCTATCGTAATACGTGTCACGGATCGCCTGTTCGGTCCGCTCACGCAGAGCGGCAAAGCGCGGGAGATACTCCGTTTTGCCGAGAATTGCGGCGATTTTTTCTGCGATCTGCAGATTCTTTATGAAATAGCAGCTGTTAACGTATGCTTCCGGGATCCGGATCGGTTCGAGTGTGCACCAGTCGCCAAGGCACCAGCCGCCTTTTTCCTCGCGAACGACCAGACCGTTCTCGCAGCGGCTTTCGAGGTAGCCGATCCAACGGCGGATCGGCTCAAAGCAGCGTTCAAGCATCGATCGGTCGCCATACTGCATATAGTACGCGTACGGAACGATCGTGATTGCCGAACCCCAGCCGCCCGGTCCACCACCGCCGCCCATAAGCGGTGCGGTATGCTGCACGTGACCCGTGACCGGATCCTGACAGTCGAGAATATCCTGGATCCATTTGTCGTAAAATGCGCGGCTCTCCAGCAGCATCATTGCCGTCGGTGCACAGACCTGACCGTCACCGGTATAGCCGAGACGTTCGCGGTGCGGACAGTCGGACGGGATACTGCCGTGCATATTGATGAGCTGTGTGTGCAGATACGTATCATACAGATAGTTCATACCCTCAAAATCGGATGCAAAGTATGAAGTTACCGGCGTATCGCTGTGAATTTCCCAGGCCTCGGCGGTATCATGCAGGCCTTCGACCTCGAAATAGCGGAATGCGTGCCATACAAACATCGGATGGAACATGCATTTTCCGCCGTCGGTGACGAAGATATCCTCCTGAATCTGCGGCTTTCCGCTTCTTCCCGTGCAAAAACCGCCGGAGGAACCGAAATCAAGCGAGAGATCCTCACGGATTTCCTCCGAAAAGCGCACCGCGATCTTCGTTCCTTTCGGTGCCGTAGTCGTCAGGCAGACGAAACCGCTGATATTCTCGCCGACGTCATAGATCGCTTTCCCGTCTTTTTCACCGAGTAATTCCGGACAGAGTTTGCGGATCA
>JBGUUS010000034.1:0-9506 GCA_045133675.1 Oscillospiraceae bacterium
GAAGGTTTGTTCAAACGTGCGGTTATGTCGAGCGGCGGCGGTGTCAGCAAAATGATGCCGACGGTTCCGGCGGAAAAGCAGTACGATTTTTGGAAAAAGGCGATGGAAAACGCCGGATGCAAAACGCTTGCAGAGTTCCGCGCGCTCGAGCCGGAAAAACTCTTCACAGTCTGGCAGCAGACGCAGAAAGAACTGCATTCTCCGGGATTTTTCCCGTGCGTGGATGGTCACTTGGTGGTGGCGGCAGGCGCAAAACGGTTGAAAGAAAAACAGCAGCACAAAATCCAGTATATGACCGGTATTACGAGCGAGGATATGATCCCGCCGATCCTGTTTGGTATGTCGAAAAAATGGTGCAGTGTGCAGGAAAAGCCGAGTTATCTGTGGTTCTTTGACCGCCAGCTGCCGGGCGATGAGCACGGCGCGTGGCATTCCTCCGATCTGTGGTATTGGTTCGGCACGCTCGAACAATGCTGGCGTCCGATGGAAGAAAAGGACTATGCGCTGAGCGAGCAGATGGTGGATTACCTCGTAAACTTCGTAAAATCCGGTGATCCGAACGCTTCGGGCAAACAGCCTTTCTGGATGCCGGTCAGCAAAAAACAGAAAGCGGCGCTCGTTATGGGCGAAGGTAAAACGGCGATGAAAAAGCCGTCGATGTTTAAATTGATCCGCACGATGCTGACGAATAAAGCCGCAGGCGAATAAAACGCAATGAAACAAAAATACCCTCGGAAAAATCCGAGGGTATTTTGTGCTTTTACAATCCTTCGCACGGATCGATCAGCGGTCCGCGTGCGGCGAGCCAGTCTTCCGCTTCCGGTGTCGGAAGTGCCTGGAACTCTTCCTCGATCCCAAGCACAACCGCGCGCAGGTACGAACCTCGTTCATTCCGGGATTCCCGGAACTCAACGGTATAACGCTCGTACGGGAAACACCCCGGCACTTCTGCGCGATCGCCTGCTGCGTATCTCGCACCGTTATAGATCGTTTGTGCGAGATAGGTGAGCACCGAGTGTCCGGTATACATCATATCGAAGCTGATGAACGCTTCCAGCTCCGGATGATCATACCGGTACAGGCCCAGCGTGCTTGCGATCTGGAGATAGTATGGCGCCGGACACAGCTCATCTTCCTCACACGTCGGTGTGGTATAATTGCCGACGATAAAAGCGGCGTGCGGCTTCTTGTTTCTCAGACGCTCCATGCGTCTGGCGTGTCGTTCTTCAAATGTCATGGTTGTTCCTCCTCAAAATTGGGCAAAAGAAAAGGCTGTTTGTGCCTTGCCCGATAAATTTGCGAAAGGGCATAGTTATCCCATTCCCTTTCGTGAAATTTCATCTGCAGACAGTCAAACAACCATGACTTCTTATTTGTTTTCGTAGTATATCACAGCGCGGTGCGCTTGTCAAGCCTTACTGCTCGCCGACAAGTGCCTCAAAAGCGGCAACGGCATTGTTGTACTCTTTTTCGGAGTTGATGTTTTTGAGTTCGAACTCATCGTTGCCGAGGTCGACGTAACCGAAAAGGTGCACAGCGCCTTCTTCACCGGTTCCAACTTCCATCAGAGCGATGTACATCTGATTATTGTTTGCTTCTACCTCAAAATAACCCAGCGGCTCAACGGTCAGTTCAGCGCCGTCCTCCATCTCGAGCGTAATGATATCGCGATTGTTGCTCATATTCGTTGTTCCTTTCGTGCGGAATTCGTTGTAATAAGTATACCGCAAAAGCGGCAAAACAGCAAGAGAAACCGTGTGTTTTCTTGACTTTGCGAAAAATGTAGCGTATACTGAAAGTAACAGAAAATTCACATTTACAGCAAGGAGTGAATATTCATGAAGAAAACCCATCGCATCATTGCTTTTTTAATGACGCTGGTTATTTTGTTCGGTATCGTGGCGGAGATCCCGGTTGAAGCGGCTTCCACGCCGACCTGGACGAAAATCAGCACATCGGGAATTACCAATACCGATGCCAAAATCGGTGCAAAAGCGACATTCAGCTCGAAGGTACAGTTCTCGAAAGGCGGCTTCTATATCGGCACGTCGAAGGATAATATGCATAAAAACGCATATCCGGATTCCACGACGACGAAATCGAGCACCATTACGTTTACGTATCTGATGAGCAAATACAAGGAGACGCTCAAACCGAATACAACGTATTACTATCGCATCTATGTTGTTGCGGGCGGCAAGGAATATAAGAGCCCGGTCTATTCGTTCAAAACCACGAATACAACACAGAAAGCGACCTGGTCGAAGATCAGCACGACGGACATCACCGATACCGATGCCAAAATCGGCGCAAAGGTCACTATGGGTTCGACCGTACAGTTCTCGAAAGGCGGATTCTATATCGGCACTTCGAAGAGCAATATGAAGAAAAACGCATATCCGGATTCCACGACAACGAAATCGAAAACCATTTCGTTTACCTATCTGATGAGCAAATACAAGGAGACGATCCGTCCGGGCACGACGTATTACTATCAGATTTATATCGTTGCGGACGGCAAGGAGTATAAGAGCCCGACGTATTCCTTTAAAACCACGGGCGATGCGAAAGCACCGCTTTGGAGCACATCGGTTTCGGCGGATTTCAAAGATGCAACGCTGACGGCGAAGGCTTCTTTTGCCAAGAAAACGAAGGTCACGAAAGCCTCGGTTTATTTCGGTACATCGAAAACCAACCTCAAAAAAATCGGCTCCTTCACATCTTCGTCCACCACAACTGCAACATACAAAGCAAGCGTTAAGCTGAGCAAGTTAAAACAGACGCTCTCGCCGGGTAAAACGTACTACTACAAATACGCAGTCGTTGTCAGCGGCAAGACGTATTACAGCCCGGTCTATTCGTTCAAAACCCGTTCGGCAGAAAACTACGTCAAATCGGAAGTTACGAATATCACCAAGACGAACGCAAAGATCGGTTTCAAAGTAAGCAACGGAGATAAGGATAAGATCACCGCAGTAAGCCTGCAGCTCGGTCTGGCGAAAGACGATTTCGACACGGTCAAATCGTATAAGCTCAACACGACGGCAACGTCGCTGAGCTATTCGCTTGATCTCAACAAGTGCGGCTTCAAACTCAAAAAAGGTACGACGTATTATTACCGTGTGAAGATGACGATCGACGGTGTATCCTCGTATACAACGGTCCGTTCGTTTGAAACCGAGCCGGATGCAACGAAGCTTGTATTCCCGCTGCCGACGAATAAGGTATGGTATGCTTCCACCTATGTCGGCCATGGCGGCAAGAATAAATCGGCGTATTCTTCGGTTGATATCACGCTGAAAAACGGCAAGAGTGCCGCGGGCTATGCGGTTTATTCCATGGCTGACGGCGTTGTTCATCAGGACAAATATGCAAAAAGCGACGGCCAGATTACGATCAAATACACCACTACGCTGATCACCACGAACGGCGCGAAATACACCACGTGGTACGCAACGTATGCGCATATGACGAATATCACCGTCAAAAAAGGCGATAAAGTAAAAGCCGGACAGCAGATCGGCAAGGTCGGTTCGGTTGGCAAATCCACCGGTCCGCACCTCCATCTTTCGATCGGCAGCGGCAACGGCGGCACGAGCTGGTATCAGGAAAAGACGACCAGTAAGGCTATTTCGCCGTATTACATCTACGGTTTCGTCACCGCAAAAGGCGAGGATACCTCCTACCTTGTGCGCGATAAAAAGGGTACCGGCGTAACCAATCAGCTCATCAACCACAAGCCGAGCGGCAAATAAGGCGGAGAAGCCTCCGCGGGCTCTGAAATCGCCGCAAGCACACTCGCAGGATTGTGCGAAAAATCAGTTTATCCTGTGTGTGCGGCGATTTGATGTTTGACGGTGCATTTCCGATGAAATTACGTGCACGGAAAATAAGCGGCGGAGAAGCTCCGCGGACTCTGATTTTTCAATCACTCATAATGCAAAAAAGAGAAGATCCGTTTTTCGGATCTTCTCTTTCGTTTTATTCGGTTGAAATTATGCTTTTACAAAGCGCAGACAGATGAGCTCGAACGGCTTGAGCGTGAGTTCTCCGGTGAAATCTGCCAGCTTGCTTTCAAGGATATCGACCGTTTCCGCAGCCCGATATCCTGCGAATGCAACCGGTGCGGTCTGTGCGGTTTCACTGCTGTTATAGATGCGCGCGATGAAGCCGCTTTTGTCGTCCGCCGGTTTGACAGCTTCCACAACGAATGCCGCATGATCACAGAGGTAAGCCGGAACAGCAGTTGCTTCCGCAGTGCCATTTACAGCCGTGATCGGATCGTTGAGCAGGTATGCTTCGCGGTAGAGCTCTTCGTTTACGCCGCCTTCGTGCGCCAAAAGCGCGAGTTTCAGCGTCTGTTTGCCCTGATCCACGTTCGAGCCCGGGCCGCCTTTCGGCGAACGGACGAGGTCAACGTCGATCACGCCGTTTTTACAGCGGTAGCCGTATTTGCAGTCGTTGAGCAGAGAAAGGCCGGCGGATCCGTCGCTCAGATCGACGAATTTCTGTGCGCTGACTTCAAACTGTGCTTTTTCTGCCGGTGTATTTTCGGTGGTCGGGCGTTTGATATGTCCGAACTGGATGTTAAACGAAGCTTCGTTTGCTGCGATATTCGTCGGGAACGCACAGCGGAGCATCGATTCTTTCTGCGAGCAGTCGATCGTGATATCGATTTCTGCGGCAGCACTTCCATCGGTCAGTGTGATGCATTGGGTGATGACATTGTCGCCAACGGTATACGTGCTCTTGGCAAAGGCTTTCGGTCCGTCTGTTTCGAGCACAAATGCGGTGCAGGATGCATCAACGGCGCTTTCCTGATAGTCAACCGGTGCGATATCCCAGCAATCGCCGATATCCGTATACTGCGTATAGACGCCCATCGGTCTGCCTTCTGCGGCAAATTCGCGGTTGAGAGTCTTGTCGTAGAACGAGATGATTGCACCGTTTTTAAAGGTGAGTTTTATGCGGTCGTTCTCGATCGTGTCGCCTTCTGCGCGTGCAAAGGTCGTTTCGATCGCTTCTGCGGAAGAAGCATCCGCTTTTCCCATTGCCGGGAGCGCAAGGCGGAACCATTTGCCGTCTTTTTTAAAGGTGTGCGTCTGCGGATAGGAGGTGAAGTTAAAGAAGCCTTCGCCGTCTGTGAGCGCATTGAGAAGCGTTTCGTTCGCCGCGTTCAGCTGCTTGAGCATCGCTTCGTAGCGCGGTACACTTTCGTCGTATACGCGGTTGATCGAGGAACCCGGCAGGATATCGTGGAACTGATAGAGCAGAACCTCTTTCCAGATCGTGTCGACATCCTCACGGGTGAGCGGAAGTGCGGTGCCGTTTGCTTCGGCCGCCGCCATCAAGAACTCATACCGGCGCAGTGCGATCTCGCATTTTCGGTTGTATTTCTTGTTTTTCGTGCGCGTGGTATACGTGCCCTGGTGTTTTTCGAGATAGAGCTCGCCTTCGTATGTCGGATACGGTGTAACACCGTCATCCATCTGTTTGAAGAAATCAAGCGATTTTCCCGTGCGGATTTTCGGGACGGAACGCAGATCGTGCAGGCGGTTAAGACGTTCAAGATGCTCAAATCCGGCACCGGCACCGCCGTCGCTGATACCAAACAGGCTCATTGCCCGGTTGGTGATCGCGCGTTCCTGGAAGTTCTCTTCGCCAAAGCGTGCAAATTTAACCGAAGTCGGCGAACCGTATGTATTCTCCGGGAGCATATGCGTGAGCACTTCGCTGCCGTCAAGACCCCTCCACTTAAAGCTGTGGTGCGGGAATTTGGTAACCGTGTTCCAGCTCATTTTCTGCGTGAGGAAGTAATCCGCACCGGCGAGTTTCATAACCTGCGGGATACACGCGGAGTAGCCGAAGCTGTCCGGCACCCAGAAAATGCGGATGTCCTGTCCGAATTCTTCCTGGAAGTATTTTTTGCCGTAGTAGAACTGGCGCACGAGGCTTTCGCCGGAGATGAGGTTGGAATCCGGTTCAACCCAGGTTGCACCCTGTACATCCCAGTACGGCGTTTTTGCGCGCTCTTTTACCTTTTCGTAGAGGTCCGGATAGTCCTCTTTAATCCACTGATAGAGCTGCGCCTGCGATGCACCGAACACATAACCCGGGTAGCGGTCGATGTTCATCATCTGTGTCGCAAAGGTGCGGGCACCCTTTCTCTTGGATTCGCGGATCGGCCAAAGCCACGCGAGGTCGAGATGCGCGTGACCGATCGCCGTGTATTCAAATGTCTCACCGATGTTTTTCTCTTCAAGGAGCGGTTTTACGCGTGCGCGCAGAGCAACAGCCGTTTTTGTGTCGATGGAATCGGCGGTATACTGCGTCAGAATGTCGTTCATTTCCGCTTCCACACGCAGGAGATATTCGTCTTTGCCGTCTTTTGCACAGAGCGAGGTGAGCACCTGCAGATCGTACGAAAGCGCGCGTTTTTCCTCGTCACAGACAGCAAGGCAGAGTTCGGAAAAGCGGGAGCCGTCCTGCATCAGACCGAACAGATCGTTTGCCGCGCCGTCGATCCAGAAGTCGACATTGCCGGTTTCATCGACGAGCCCGTCAGTGAAAACAACGCGTTTTGTCGGTTCGCCGAGGTTGCGGTCAAATTCGGAGGCATAGCAGGTGATCGCCTGTTTTGCCGTGCCGTTTTTGTCGTAAACAAGACCTTCGCCGCCGCAGTTGATGAGGAAAACAAGATTTTTTTCCTTCACACGCTCCGGAACCGTTCCGGTCACGTGGAACCAGCCGCAGTCAAATACGTCAACAGCCCACTGATCGCCGACGTTTATTTCTTTTTTCTCGCCGGTCATGCGGTTTTCCCAGGTAAGCGGCTCTTTGCTCACCCAGGCGGTGCAGGCAAGACCGCAGACCGGGCGGTATGCTTCGTTTAAAAGCTGATCGGCGAATTTTGCGCCGATTGCTGCTGTGTCCATCTTCTTCACTCCGTTCCGTTATATCAATCGATGACGCCAAGACCTTTGGCGAGAATCGTGATAAAGTCCTGTACGTTTGTTACGACCGTTGTTGCCGAAAGGCTGCCGCGGTCGAGCAGCTTGTTGACTACAAATTCGTCGGCGTCCACGCAATAGAGAAATACCGGGCGAACCGTTCCGTCTTCGTTTACGGTGAACGACGGCGTCATATTGCCCGCCGCAATGGTATGCAGCATGGTTGCAAGGCAGATGATCGTCGTACATTTGCTGACGAGCTTGCGCATCTCGCTTTGTCCGCTATACGCATCGCCGATAACCTCCGGCAGCGGACCGTCGTCGCGGATCGAACCGGTCAGAACGAACGGAATGTCGTTTTTCACGATGCTGTACATAATGCCGTTGTCGATTCCGTAGCGGTCGATGAATTCCGGGATCGAACCGCATTCGCGAACCTTGTTGATGACGTCAAGGTGGTTATAATGTCCGTTCTTGTGTGAACGCTGCGTGTAGATATCCTGTCCGAGTGCGGTGTTGAACAGCGCGCCTTCAAGGTCGTGTGTTGCAAGCGCATTGCCGGCGAGAAGGCCGTGGGCGTATCCGTTTTCGACAAGTGCCTGCATCGCGCGGCGCGCATCGAAATCGAACGAGAATGCCGGGCCCATGACCCAGAGGATGTTGCCGTGTTCGCGCTCGTGACGCAAAAGCTCAATCAAGCGGTCATAGTCGCGCGCATACGAGGTTTCGCGGCTGCGTCCGGTACGGAATACAAAACGGTCGTCGAGTGCGTCTTCCGCCTCTTTGAAGCCTTCCGTGTGGACATAGATACCTTCCTCTGCATTTTCGCTCCTGCCGAGGATAACCCTGTCTCCGGCTTTTAAGTTGCGGTTTTCCACAACGTACAAAACGCCGTCTTCGCCGATCACAACGCTTGAATCCATACGGCTTTTTTCGGCGAGCGTCCATACGCCGTCGATTTTAAAGTATTCGGGATACATGGAGGTGCTGTGGTAATATTCGGGAGCAACACCGTCTTTCGGTGCCGCGGCCCATTGAATATTCGGGGCATTCTGAAAAAAAGGTTCGTTAAAATCCGGTGCCCGGTATTGCGGGATGGAAAAAGACATAACGTTCGCTCCTTTATAAGGTGATACTATATCGTGCCGGGGAATAGCTGATAGAGAAACATGCCTAAAATACCGCAGCCAACCATAACCAGGATGGGATTCGGCTTGAATTTCCGGAGAATGGCGAATGCCGCAGCAAACATAACGATGCCGATCGGGTTGACGTCAGAAAGCGCCGTTGGCCAGCCGCCGTCTGCAAAGCAGGCGTTCAGCAGGATGGAAAGACCGGCGGAAGCGATCATGGCGACAACAGCCGGACGCAGACCGCCCAGAATACCGCGAATCGCCGTGAGATTGCGGTATTTGAAGAAGAAATACGCGAGCGTCAAAACGATGATGCAGGAAGGAAGCACACAGCCGAGTGTTGCAACGAGCGCACCGCCGAGACCGGCAATTTTGATTCCGACGAACGTCGCGGAGTTGATCGCGATCGGACCGGGTGTCATCTGCGAAATGGTGATGACGTCAATGAACTCGTTGAGCGAAAGCCACGCGTTTTGTTCGACCACCTGTGTCTGGATCAGCGGAAGTGCGGCATATCCGCCGCCGATGCTGAACAGACCGACCTGAAAAAAGCTCCAGAACAATTCCAGATAGATCATACGGAGTCCTCCTTTTTCCTGCGGGTTTCCGCGAGTGTCGAAACTGCGCCGATCACGCCGCAGAGCACGATCAGAAGAATCACGTTGACTTTAAAGAAGTAATTGGCGATGAAAACGCCGATCATCACGGCGATGGGCAGCCATTTCTTCTGCTTGACCACGCCGCTTGCCATGGAGAATACGACGTCTGCAATAACGGCGGCGACACCCGATTCCATGCCTTTTAACAGCGCGGCGATCCATGTGTTGGCGGCAAATGCCTGATAAAAGAGGGAGATGACCGAAAGGGTAATCAGCGGCGGGAGAACGGTTCCGACAATGGAGCAGAGCGCACCGGCGAATCCCGCGATCCGGTATCCGATCAGAATAGAGGCGTTTACAGCGATCGGTCCCGGCGCGGACTGTGCGATTGCCGTGAGATCGAGCATTTCGGTCTCTTCGATCCAGTGCAGGTCGTCCGCAAATTTCTTTTTCATCAGCGGAACGATTACATATCCGCCGCCGAACGTGAACGCACTCAGATAAAAGGTGGAGGTAAACAGCTTCCAATAAAGCGCCGCAGATTTCTTCAACGCAAAAACTCCTTTCGGTATTTTCCTCCATTATAGCATCTTTACAGGCGGAAAGAAAGAATGATCGCCCATTTTTTGAAAAATGGGCGATCAAATTGGTATTATTTGCAGATCGTGTCGAGGTCGATCCATTCTCCTTCGTGCTCAAGTCCGACGAGCAGACCTTCACGCAGGCGCATCAGTTTAAGTGTCTGTGCCGTATCGAACGACGGCGTTTTTTCATCGAAGAAGCGGAGCATATCTTTCATCAGACCACCGAAGAAATCCGACTGT
>JBGUUS010000035.1:0-3176 GCA_045133675.1 Oscillospiraceae bacterium
TTTTCGTTTTCATTTTTTGAGTCTTTAACGCATTTTCTGTCGTTCCGTTTTCGGAACTCCTTTGCTGTGACTAAAGTATACCACACAAGTATAGTATTGTCAACACCTAATTTCAAAAAATTTTGATTTTTTTTCGAGATGTGATACAATAGCAGTATCACAAGAAAACGGAGCGATTTTCACCCTATGAACCTGCTTTTGGTCGCGATTAACGCCAAATACATCCACTCCAATCCCGCGATCCGCTTGCTTCAAAAATCCGTCGAGCGCGATTGCGGCACAAAGCCCGAACTTTTGGAGTGCACGATCAACCAGTACACCGAGGATATCCTGCGCGCGATTTACGAACGCCGTCCGGATGCCGTCGGTTTCTCCTGCTATATCTGGAATATCGGTCTTGTCAAAGCGCTGATTCCGGCGATCCGCAAGATTCTGCCGCACTGCGTTTTGTTTGCCGGCGGACCGGAGGTCAGCTTCCGCTCTTTTGATTTTATGAAAGAGAATGCGCTTGACTTCATCATCCGCGGCGAAGGCGAACGCATCATCTGCGATGTCGCCCGCACGCTTGAAACCGGCGGCTCGTTTGAAGAGATCCGCGGTCTGACTGTACGTCTTGCCGACGGCACAATCCGCGAAAATCCGGATGGCGAGATCCCGGATATGTCCGGGATTCCATTCCCATACGATGACCTTTCCGATCTCGAAAACCGTATCGTCTATTACGAAACCATGCGCGGCTGTCCGTTCCGCTGTCAATACTGCCTTTCGGGAGCCGGAAGCCGTGTGCGTTTCCGCTCGCTCGATCTCGTTTTCAAAGAACTGCAGTTTTTCCTCGACCGCCGCGTTCCGCAGGTAAAATTCGTCGACCGCACGTTCAACTGCAAAAAAGAATACGCGATGGCGATCTGGCAGTATCTTGCCGAACACGATAACGGCATCACGAACTTCCATTTTGAAATGGCGGCCGAACTCCTCGATGATGAGATGATCACATGGCTGCACACGGTCCGTCCGGGTCTGTTCCAGTTCGAAATCGGCGTACAGTCCACAAACCCGGATACGCTCCGCGCCGTTCAGCGTGTCACCTTACCCGAAAAACTCACGCCGGTCATCCGCAATCTGCAGGCGGGAAAGAATATTCATCTGCATCTCGATCTGATTGCCGGTCTGCCTTTTGAGACCTACGACCGCTTCGGCGAATCGTACAACTATGTCTTTTCGCTGCAGCCGGAACAGCTCCAGCTCGGTTTTCTCAAACTGCTCAAAGGCTCCGGGCTTGCCGCAAAGCAGGAGGAATACGGCCTTGTCTGCCGCGACGATGCTCCGTACGAAATTTTATGCACGCCATGGCTGCCGTATGATGACGTTCTGCGGTTGAAACGCATCGAAACACTCAACGAGCTCTACTATAACACACGCCGGTATCAAAAAGCGCTCCGCTTCCTTGTTGCGCAGTTTGAAACGCCGTTTGCCTTTCTGGAGTCACTCTCCACCTTCTTCACCGAACACGGTCTTTTCGATGCGCCGATGTCCAAGCCCGATACCTACACCGCGCTCTGGAATTTCTGCTGTGAAAAAGGCTTCGACCGCGAACGCTTCTCGTGGCTGATCCGTTTTGACCTGCTCGCGCACGAAAAGCCGAAAAAGCTGCCGGGATGGCTCGATGACGGCATGAAAGCACAGTACCGCGATGCGATCTTCCGCTTTTTTGCCACAGAAGAAAACCGCGAACTCTATCTGCCGGAGTACGGTGATCTCACCGACCCGCATCAGCTTATCCGCGCGGCACACATTGAGGTTTTCCCGTTTAATCCGCAAACGGGCGAAGAACGGCAGACCGCACTGCTCTTTTCCTATCGCCGGCGCGATCTCGACAAAAACGCCGCAGTATTCGAAATCACCTTATAAAACCGAAACGGGATGCCCGAAGGCATCCCGTTGTTTTATTTGCTGTTCAATGCTTTTTTGAGTGTCTGCATCGGCAAAAGCGATACTACCAAAAGGGTCAGCGCCGTTTCCGGAACCCAACCCGAGAGGTTATAGACCAGGCTGTATGCATACACGTTCCAGCCTTCCCAGACGTATTCCGCAAAGAACACTGCACCCGAAAGCACATGTCCGAGCAGATTCAGCGCCATCGCGAGCGATGCGCCGGCAAGGATCCGGCCTTTCGACTTTGTGCCGAAAATTCCGGCATAGCCGAGGCAGGAAAGACAAACGAGATGTTCGCAGAACACCTGCGCCCAGTGAACCGGCGCCCAGGCCGGAACCAGCATCAGGCATAAAAGACCTGAAAGCCATCCGGCAGCGATGCCAAACCGATAATCAAGCAAAAAGGCGATCAGAATGAGCGGCAGCTTTCCGCCGATCGATACAACCGCACCCGTCGGCAGCGGAATATAAACACTGCTCAACAGTACGGTCAGCGCACACGCGATACCGCCGATCACCAGTTCGCGCAGTTTCAGCTTCAATTTGCGGCACTGCCATACGGAAAATGCAAGATAGCAAACCGTATATACGGCACTTACAATAACATTCATACCGGACCCGTCCTTTCCGAACAGCCGCTCTGCGGCAAAGCGCCTTGCGGCGGTATGTATTGCGGCGGCGGATATGCCGGCTGCTGCGGCGCGTTATAGACCGGCGGCTGAAGCGGTACATACTGCGGATGCTGATAAACAGGCTGTGCATAAAACACCGGATTCGGTGCCGCCTTTGCTCTTTCCGCCCGCGCACGTTTGCTGCGATAGCGCAGCAAGGCGATCGTAAGCAGAAGGATCGCGATCATCTGACAAAACAGACCGAGCGTCGAAAGCGATACATACGAAAAAATATTGAAGGCGTCTTTTAAGAAAGTAAAGACGATGAGGATGAAGTTCCAGACGATCATATACATCGAAGCGTTTTTCTTTGGCACTCGTCCGCCCGCCGCTTCCCGGATCACGGAAACCGTGTTCCACACGCCGCGATAATACACAAGCATCAATGCAAACGCAACTGCAAGAAGCCAGGCAGCGCTGGTACTCATCAACAGCGCCGGATTTTCGAACATAAACACGCAAACGAGCGAAGCCATACCGCCTGCTGTGCAAAGTATGATGCCGATCAGGCAGCCGACCCATTTTACGATCGGCGAAATTTTCAAAAGAGCCAGCCCGCCGGCTTTCGGCAGA
>JBGUUS010000036.1:0-7035 GCA_045133675.1 Oscillospiraceae bacterium
AGATTGCCGGCAGCGGCGGTTTCAACGATCTGTTCCGGTTTTCTTGCACCGCAGAGGATGTGCGACATGCCTTCCTGCTGCATCGTCCACGCAACAACGAGGTTTGCGAGCGTGCAGTTATATTTTGCGGTGAGATCCTTCCAGCTTTCGAGCAGGTTCAGTACCTTGATGCGGTTGACCGGCGTCATCCACGGAATGGTGTTGCGGTATTCTTTTTCATCGAAAACGCTTTCCATCGTGATCTTTCCGGTGAGCAGACCCTGTTCAAGCGGAGAATACGCCATAACAGCGAGATCGTGCTCTTTGCAGGACGGAATCAGCGCGGTCTCGAGCTTGCGGTCGAGCATACTGTATTTTTCCTGAATAACGTCCAGCTCGCCGTATTTGCGGTATTCTTCGATGTGCTCTTTTGCTACATTCGATGCGCCGATGCATTTGATGAGTCCCTGACGTTTTAAATCCATCAGACAGTTCATCGTCTCTTCAATCGGGGTGATATACGGCGGAATCGATTGCCAGTGCGTGAAATAAACGTCGATATAATCGGTCTGAAGACGGGTAAGGCTCAGCTCGATCTCACGTTTGATGGTGTCAGCATCGAGACATTTGCGTACGGTGTTTCCTGCCTGTTCAAAGGCGAGGGAACCGCGGTCGTCGTGCCACCAGAGACCGCATTTGGTCGAAAGGATGACTTTGTCGCGGATGCCTTTTAACGCTTTGCCGACAACGGTTTCGCTGTTGCCGAAGCCGTAAACCGGTGCAGTATCGATCAGTGTAATACCGGCATCAACTGCTGCACGGATGGTTTCGATGGATTTTGCCTCATCGGAATCACCCCACCATTCTCCGCCGCCGATTGCCCAGGTACCAAGACCGATCGCACTTGCCTGAAGGCCGGAATTTCCGAGTTTTCTCTGAATCATACTATTACTCCTTTGGTGAAGTCTTTTCTTTATTATACCAGTTAAGCGCCTAAATGCAAGAAAAAACCGGATGCGGTTTTTGAAAAGCCGCATCCGGTCCTCTGGTTTTGGATTATTTTAAAAACAGGGAGAAGGCAACAAGTACCAGTGCGCCGAGCGCGATACGGTACCAGCCGAAGGTCTGAAAGTCGTTTTTCTTGATATAGCGCATCAGGAACTTGATCGCGATGACCGAGACAACGAATGCCGACAAAAGACCGACGAGCAGAATGCCGATCTCACCGGTGCTCATGGCAAAACCGACTTCAAGGAAATACTTGAGGAGTTTTAAAGCACTTGCGCCAAGCATAACCGGGATTGCGAGAAAGAAGGTGAATTCTGCCGCAACCGCGCGGGATGTGCCGATCAAAATTGCGCCGATAATCGTAGCGCCCGAACGGGAAGTACCCGGAATCAGCGCGAGTATCTGAAAAATACCGATCAGCAAAGCTGTTTTATAAGTGAGTGCATTTAAATCGGTGATAGCCGGTTTGCGGTTTTTGTTGCGGCGCTCAATTACGATGAACAGCACGCCGTAGAGAATCAGCATCAGCGCGACGGTCCAGAAATTATAGAAAAGGGAATCGAGCATATCATCGAAAGCAAGACCGATGATTGCTGCCGGAACCGACGCGATCAGAACTTTAAACCAAAGTGTCCACGTTTCTTTTCGCTGAACCGGTGTCTTTTTAAGCGCAAACGGATTCAGTTTATTAAAATAGAGAACAACGACGGCAAGAATTGCACCAAGCTGGATGACGACCATAAACATCTCTTTGAATGCTTCCGATACGTCGAGTTTGATCACTTCATCGAGCAGGATCATATGTCCGGTACTGCTGATCGGGAGCCATTCTGTGATACCTTCCACGATACCGAGCAGGAGCGTTTTCAAGAGTTCCAGGATATACATAAGAAATCTCCTTCCTTTTTATCTGCTTCATTATATCATGGGGAAACAGAAAATACCACCCTCATCTTCATAGAATGTTTCCATTCTTTCTGTTGCATTTTCATCTTTGCCGTGATACAATACTATTAAAGTATGGTTTCGGTAAAAAAACGAACCGTACAGGATGTAGTAAAGGAGAATGACGTTATGACTATCGAAAAAACCTCCATCATCGGCGACGTTCTGGATTACGACCGCGAGACGGCTCCGTTCTTCCTGGAAATGGGTATGCACTGCCTCGGCTGCCCGTCCGCAAGAGGCGAAAGCATTGAAGAAGCTTGCGCTGTTCACGGCGTTGACGCAGACGAACTGGTTGCAAAACTGAACGAGTTCCTTGCCGGCAAATAAGCAAAACAAAACCGAAAGATCGTCCGGTCTCATGCCGGACGTTTCTTTTTCATAAAGGAAGGTAAACTATGCGCGTTACACTTGATCCGCGCCTTGCGGCTGCGGCTTCTCTCGTTCGCCGCGGTGCTGCGGTCTGCGATGTCGGAACCGATCACGGATACCTTGCTGCATTTCTTTTACAGGAGAAAATCACCGACCGCGTTACCGCGTGTGATATCAACGAAAAACCGCTTTCTGCCGCCGCGGCAACGGCGCAGAAGTACGGCACCGAAAAAGGTCTGACACTTCGTTTGAGCGACGGTTTGTGTGAAGTTCCGGCTAAAGAAGCGGAAGATATCGCGATCTGCGGTATGGGCGGCGAACTGATCGCACAGATTCTTGCAAAATGCGGCTATGCCAAAGATCAAACCCGCCGTTTTATCCTGCAGCCGATGACACAGATTCCGTATCTGCGCAGCTGGCTTTACAGCGAAGGCTTTGCGATATTAAAAGAAGTTCCTGCAGAGGACAAAACTCATAAATACACCGTTATGCACGTACAGTATACCGGTGAAACGAAAGAAACCGATGCGGTTTTTGCACACGTCGGAAAACTGCCGGAAAGCAAAGATCCGGCGGCAAAGGCATTTATTCTGCAGGAAGCCGCACGTTTGCAGAAAATAGCCGACGGTATGTACGCCGGAAAGAACGCACAGGCGAAAAATTTCGAAGAACTGGCGCAGTGTGTGAGAACCTGCGCAGAGGAGATGGATGTATGATCGCAAAAAACACCGTGCAGGACCTGTACGATTTTCTGAATACCCTTGCACCGTTTTCCGCACAGCTGCCGTGGGATAACAGCGGCTTTCTGATCGGCGACCCGGCAAAAGAGGTGCGCACCTGTGTGCTCGCAATGGATGTTACGTCCGATGTGATCCATTATGCAGAGTCCGTCGGTGCGCAGCTGATCATTACGCATCATCCGGTTATTTTTGCGCCGATCAAACGTGTCACCGCCGACAGCAATGTGTACAAACTGATCCGTGCCGATGTCAGCGTGATTTCGGCACATACGAATCTCGATCTTGCCGAAGGCGGCGTGAACGACACGCTCGCCGAAGCGCTCGGTCTTACCAATATCCGTCCGTTTGAGAACGAAGACAACATCGGCCGTATCGGCGATCTGCCGGAAACGATGAACCCGGCGGATTTTGCCGTATACGTAAAAGAAAAACTCGGTATCACCGCAGATGTTGCGTACGTCGGTGAGAATCCGGTTAAAACCGTAGCGCTTATCGGCGGCGCCGGAAGCGATTATATTGCCGATGCAGTAAAAGCCGGTGCCGACGCTTATGTAACCGGCGAGGTTAAGCATCACGAGTGGATGGCAGCACAGGAAATGAACATTACGGTTGTTTCCGCCGGCCATCACGCAACAGAAGATGTTGTTTTTGCACCGCTGATTGCAAAATTCGCGGAAAAATTCCCGGAAACGAAATTTTTGCCGTATACGAGCTGCAAAGTCAAATCGGTTTGATACCCGAAAAGTGATATCAAACGAACGGAAAGGAGATAACGAGAGTGAAAGCTGATTACCGGAAAAGGAAGATATCAAACCGTTTTTTTGCGGGAGTTGTAGCGCTTCTTTCCGGCATTTTGCTGATCGTTCTGCGCGCCGATCCGTTTGTGATTCCGTATCTGCTTGCAGTAGTTGTCACAGTTGTTTCCTGTGTGCACCTGTTTTCTGCTGCAACGCGCCAGCCGCGGCGCAAACGCGATTTTGTTGAACCGGTAACCGGGATCGCTATCGGTATCCTGATGTTCTGTTTTCCGATTCTTCCGCGCTTTCTTGTTCCGGAACTGTTTGCGCTTTTCGTTTTGCTCAACGCTGCTGTCAAAACCGTTGACGTGATCATCATCCTGCGGTTGAAAACGGATCATCTTCTGCCGCCGCTGCTTTCGGGTATCTTTTTCTGGATGTTCGGCATCACGCTTTTGCTTGCACCGCTTTACTATCAGAGCCTTGTCTTTTTGCTGACAGGTATCTACTGTATTCTGATCGGTATGACGTATATCGGTGATGCGGCGCGTATGGTAACGCCGGAAAAGACGAAGAACAAAGCAAAACGCCGTCTTCGTGTTTCGCTTCCCATTTTTCTTGCGGCATTTATCCCCCACAGCGTTCTGGTGCGTCTGAACCGCTATGTCGAGCTGAATGAAGGCGAGCGCAAGGATTTTGAGGATGTTATCGAAAAGAAAGAAGAAGCAGCGCCCGACCTTGAAATTTTCATTCAGGTGTCCGACGATATGTTCTATCTGATGGGACACTGCGATATCTATTTTGAAGGCGAAGTTATCACATATGGCAATTACGACGAATCCTCGATGTCGAAGCTCGGAACGGGTGACGGCATCATCATGATCTCTCACCGCGATGCCTATATCAAGGACTGTATCGAAAAGACAACGGCAACCCTGTTCTGTTTCGGGCTGCGCCTGACGGAGGAACAGAAAGCCGGTGTGCGCGAGGCAATCCGCGAGCTCAAATCGCGTCTTGTGGAGTGGCTTCCGCCGTATCAGGCGGCGTGCAGCCGCGGCGAAAATCCGGACCCGAACGATTACCGCGATTTTCCGAGCCGCGTCTGCCGCGAAATCGGAACGAAGATGTATAAATTCACGCACGGCAAGTTCAAACGCTATTTCGTTTTGACAACAAACTGCGTTCTGCTTGTGGACAATATTATCGGCAAAGCGGGAACCGATATTCTGAGCATCAACGGCATCACTTCGCCGGGCACGCTGTACGAATACCTCGAAAAAGAGTTTTTAAAGCCGGACGGTCTTGTTGTTTCGCGCAGCCTCTATCATAACGATGGAATCCCCAAAGATCCGTTTGGACAAAATGCGTCCGATGTCCCAAACGGGGTTGAAAAATCGACAGAAACGTGATATTATGTTTATAGTTAAAAACAAACTCATAATTGGGGGATGTATATATGGCAAAGATTAAAATCACCGCTGATAGCACGGTTGACCTTTCGAAAGAACTTCTCGAACGCTATAATGTGACAACGATTCCGTTATACGTTACGATGGGTGAAGAATCGTATCAGGACGGTATTACTGTAACGCCGGAGGATATCTACGCGTATTTCGCCCGCACCAAAACCACTCCGAAAACTGCTGCAGCTTCGATGCAGGATTACATTGATTTCTTCAGTGAACAGCTCAAAGACTGCGATACGCTGATTCACTTTAACATCAGCTCGGAATTTTCCAGCACACATCAGAACGCGCGTCTCGCTGCAGAAGAGGTTGACGGCACAGTTTACGTAATCGACTCGCGCAACCTTTCCACCGGTACAGCACTTCTCGTTCTCGATGCCTGCGATATGCTTGCAGAAGGCAAATCGGCAGAAGAGATCGTTGCGGCAATCACCGACGAGACGGCACGTGTTGAAGCAAGCTTTATTATCAACAACCTGACCTTCCTGCACAAAGGCGGCCGCTGCTCCAGCGTTGCGGCGCTCGGCGCAAACCTGCTGAAACTCCGTCCGTGCATCCTCGTTGAGGAAGGCAAGATGAACGTCGGCAAGAAATACCGCGGCGTTTATAACAAATGCATGGCAGAATACATCAAAGACCGCATTGCGGGCCGCGACGATATCGACACCAAACGTATCTTTATCACGCATACCAAATGCGATCAGGATTGCATCGATGCGGCATACGCAGCAGTAAAAGAATGCGGAAATTTCGACGAGATTCTCGAGACCACCGCAGGCTGCACCGTCACCACGCACTGCGGCGAAGGCACGCTCGGCGTTCTGTTTGTAAGAAAATAAGCGAATACGCATATAAAAACTCCCGGTTCGTTTGAACCGGGAGTTTTGCTGTTTTGTTGGTGTTATTCTTCCCACTGCGTTTTTTCGGGCAGAGCGCTTAAATCGGTGCCTTCCGGCCATTCGCCGGTTATATGGCGAATATTGAGTAATTCAGTGTCACTATATGGATATGGAATATATCCATCTTTTGGCCAATGCCCTGTATTCATAAATCTTTCAAAAGCATCTTGGTCGGGCCATTCTTTATAATGTTGGAAGTAAAGAATTTCGTTATAGCTAGGTTCAATGAAATCCCAGTTTTCTGGAGGAATAGAACCGAACTCATGGAAAAAGCGGAGTTTTCGCTCATCGTCATACGGATGTGGGGCATACGCATCTTCCGGCCAAACTCCGGTTTCAACAAATTCCCGAACGGCATCGGGATCAGACCATTCTCCATAGTCAAAATAATAGTCGGAAAAATTTGATGGTGGAAATGTCTCGCCATCCCAACTTTCCGGTGGGAAAGCACCAAAAAAATGATAAAAAGCAATGCGTTCCTGGCCTACGTCATGATAATACTGTTCTTGCCGATATTCCTCCGGCGTAACATAAACTTCATATACAAAAGATGGTATTGAATAGTATTTGGACCAGTAATCCTCATTCTCCTGATCAATATCGGTGATCGCATAATAAAAATAACGAACCGATACGGTTTCCTGTCGGATATTGAAAGTGGTTATGTACCAAAAATCGGATTCCATAGGGTTGGTGTCATATGCGTACAGAGCGGAAACGTCATTTCTTGTGATCGTATTTTTCATCGCATCACACGGTTTTCCTTTTCCGGCTTCCGCACGAACAAGCGTTACAATGGCACCATCGGGAAGAGAAGTGATATCGGTTATTTCTGTATCAAAAAGGAAGATATACGGTGTTCTGCCGTCTTCGTAGCAGACACCTTTTT
>JBGUUS010000037.1:0-8282 GCA_045133675.1 Oscillospiraceae bacterium
CGGTGTTCTGCGCCGGGATCAAACCGGCGAGCTTCGTGATGCCGTACTGATTGGCGTATGCTTCCACGATGCGCTCCCAGCCTTTTACACAGACGATATAGATGGCATCAACCGCGGGATGTGCCTGATATACCTCCATGCAGTAGGCGATGATCGGCTTGCCGGATACCGTGACAAACTGGCTCGGCACGTTCTGGCGGTTTTGTCCCGCTTTTCCGCCCGCCAGGATGATCACAACGTTCTGCTCGCGCGAGGACGCGGCGCGCTCGCCGGAGCTGTCCGGTGCGGCGGCGAAATAACCGCTCATCAGCGCTTCGGGCGTGGTCTCCAAAACGGAGGCGAATTTTTGCAGCTTTTTCTGTGAGACATCGTTTTCGCCCGACTCGATCTTTGCGATCGTGGAGCGGGTTTTATAGCCCATGGCATCCGCCAGCTCCTGCTGGGACATCCGAAGTTCAAAGCGTCTTTTCTTGATATTGGCACCAACCGGCATGAAAATCACCTCAAAAGAACTTGTTTTGTATATTATAAATCACTATATGGTGATTATCAAGCGAAAACCGAAAATAATGTTGATTTTTTGTTGACTTTACGGGTGCGCGGCACTATAATACAAAATGGCATCCGATGTGGCGCTTTGCCGCTGAAACATAACTGTCATGAAAAAAGGAGACTTACAACCATGAAAGCAATCATCTTCAACTCCGGCTACGGCAACCGTATGGGCGAATTCACGAAAACGCATCACAAATCCATGGCTCCGCTCAAAAACGGCGAGACCATTTTCCACCGCCAGCTCCGCCTGCTCGGCGCAGAAGGCGTAAAAGATATCATCGTTACCACCGGCCCGTTCGAGGATCAGCTCAAAGCTGTTGCGGCGGAGTTCCCGGAGCTGAACTTCACCTTTGTTCGCAACGAGATTTTTGACAAAACCAACTACATCTACTCGATGTTCCTTGCACGCGATTTCATCGACGACGACATGATCTTCCTGCACGGCGACCTCGTATTCAACCGCAAACTCCTCCACGACGTTCTGGCTTGCGAGGACAAGAGCTGCGCTACCGTTAACTTTACGAAAGCGCTGCCGGAGAAAGACTTCAAAGGCCGCGTGAAAGACGGCAAGGTCCTCGAAGTTTCCATCAAGATCTTCGACGAAGACTGCTTCGCGTTCCAGCCGATGTACAAGCTGAGCAAGGCGACCGCTTCCGCATGGGTCGGCAAGGTTGTTGAGTTCATCCACAAAGGCGAGGACAAATGCTATGCAGAAAACGCGCTCAACGAGATCTTTGAAGCACTCAATGTCCGCGCATTCGCTTATGAGAACTATTACATCGACGAGATCGACAACCTCGACGATCACGCACGCGTAACCGCTGACATCCTTGCATTCGACGAAGCTGATGCAAAAATCTTCGCTTAATCAAAAGGGGTACACAGATGGCTGAAAAAATCAAAAACGCGTTCACGTACGGCTATACCAGTGAACAGTTCAAAAAGTTCAAAAAATATGCGTGGCTGATGCTGCTGAGCTTCGGCTTCACCTATCTCTTTTTCTACAACGGCCGCCAGAACATCAACCTCGTTCTGCCGCTGATGAAAGAGGAGTTCCAGTCCGACCTCGGCACACTCGGTGTCGTTTCCTCCGCGCTGTTCTGGTGCTATGCATTTGGTCAGCTTGTAAGCGGCCGCCTCGGCTCTTACTTCGGCTATAAAAAGCTGATGATCTTCGGCGTTGTTGCATCCGCTGTGCTGAACGTCTTTATCTCCTTCCAGCAGGACCTCTGGGTTGTTGCGATCCTCTGGGGCTTAAACGGTTTCTGCCAGGCAATGGTATGGTCCAACGGTGTCGGCGTTATCAACAAATGGTGGCCGAAGGAAAAACGCGGCTTCGCTTCCGGTCTTGCAACCGCTTTCTCCGGTGTTGCACAGGCGGTTACGTATCTCACCATCAACTGGTGCCTGATCCTCAACCCGGAATGGACCTGGCGCGCAGGCTTCCGTTTTCCGATCCTGCCGATGGTGCTGATCCTCATCCCGTTCATCCTGTTCTTTAAAGAGAAACCGGAGAACGTCGGTCTTAAACCGTTTGAGGAAAAGGACAAGTCGCTCGACACCACCGACGCGGCAATGGAAGAGAAAATCGCGAAAAAAGGCTTCTTCTATCCGTACAAGCTCCTGTTCAGCGAGCCGAAGGTATGGGTATTCTGCCTGATCTCTGCGATTGCAGGTATCGGCCGTTACGGTCTGCTCACCTGGATCCCGACCTATTTCACCGAGTCGCTCGGTCTTACGCTGAAAGACGATATGTTCACCTATATCGTTCTGCCGCTCGGTCAGGCTTGTGCCATGTTCGTTTTCCCGTTCATCACCGATAAGATCTTCAAAGGCAAACGCGAACCGATGCTGATCCTGGCTTCCGTTGTTGCATTTGTCGGCATGATCTGCTTCCCGTTCTTCACCACGCAGACCCCGGCAACGATCATGCTCTTCGTCGTTGGCGTATTCAGCATGGTAACCGGCGTTATCTGGGCGATCGCAGGTGATATGGGCGGCCGCGCGCTGTCTTCCACCGTTGTCGGCGTTCTCGACTGGGCCGTATACATGGGCGCCGCAATTCAGGCTTCCGTATTCGGCTTTGTACAGCAGACCTTCGGCTGGCCGGCGATCTTTATCACGATCGGCTGCCTGTATATCGTACTGCTGGTGCTGACGCTTTTTGCCCGCAAGATGAAAATGAAGAACCTCTGATTCTGATATAAGAGAAAAACCACTGAAAACACAAAGAGAAGATTCGTTGTTGAACGAATCTTCTCTTTTTTTGTCGGTCGGGTGATATGCTGACTGCGGTCAGCGTGATATTTTCGCTTTGCGAAAGTGATATTGAGCCGTTCGGTTCAGTGATATTTTATTCGCCGTAAACCCGCGCAGCGGATAGCACTCGGTGCAAACCGAATAACACTGCGAAGCAATACCACTCGCCGAAGGCGAATAAAACTGCGTGATACGCGTTCAAGCGCATCACGCAAACGGATCCGGGATTTTGTGTTTTCGCTCATTTCACCGGGATGACATCCTGAAACAGCATCCGGTAGCGCGGCGGGATCACAAGATCGCGGTGGTATTTGCCGCAGTACCAGAAACGGAATTTCACCGTTTCGGTGAGGTCTTCGAGAAAGGTGTGCAGGTGGTTGATGCGGTCGACATCCTCAACATCGATGAAGCGCTGGAGACGCAGAGGCGCGTCGTGCGTGACGATATAGTCGACCTTGTTGCCGTGTTCACTGAGCAGAGCGGAGGCCGCCTGCAGTTCTTCGGGTGTCGGCAGCAGGACGGTTGGATCCTGCTTGGAGGAAAACTCATCCGTGGAGACACCGCCGCCGAACGCGAAAACGGTTTTCTCCTCGATCGTATAAAGGCCGCCGCGGCGCAGAAGATACAGCGAGCCGGAGATCTTTCTGGCTTTGTCGCCGCAAAAATCGACCGATTCGTATTCGTTCAGCAGCTCGTGGTTTTCGTGGCAGCCGTCAACGAACAGCACCGTATACGGGAGCTTTCCGATCTTTTTTAAGACGGATTCCTCCTTTTTGCCGCCGTTCCACAAAAAGCCGAAATCGCCGCAGACGAGCAGCGTGTCGCCTTTTTTGATATGTGCTTTTTTAGCCTCTTTAAAACGGGAAAAATCGCCGTGAATATCGCCGGTTACATAGATCACCGTGGAATGCCTCCTGTTTTGCTTAAAAGTTTTTATGAATCCGAAAAAGCCCTTTTCATTTGAAAGGGAATCTGCTATACTATTTGTATCTGTAGAAATCCGCAGGATTTCATTCCTCTTTGGCTCCTTTGTGTAAAGGCACCCGAAGGGCGTGCCTTGTGCTGAGCTGTCAGCGAGCGAAGCGAGTTGAGTTAAGTGATGCTCTGAGAAGGCAAGTGTCAGCGAAGCCTGATCAGCAAGCAGAACTTATGCATGGGAGCGAAGCGAGTTGACTGAGGGATTGCAGCCGAACTTGTTCGGCGCGAAGATCGCTCCTTGGCGTAGAAATCCGCAGGATTTCATTCCTCTTTGGCTCCTTTGTGTAAAGGAGCGTTTAACTTTGTAATATCATACCATAGAACACGAGGTTTCGTCTATATGAAAACGATAAAAAAGGGTATCGCGGTTTTGCTCGCGGTCGTATTTCTCTTCACCGGTGCTGCTGCACCGGCATCCGCCGCGTCGTATAAACCGACGTTTGAAGTAAAAAGCCAGGCGGTGTATATGGTCAATATGGAGACCGACACGGTGCTTTATGAGCAGAACGCGTATCAGCACATCAATCCGGGCGCGCTGACGGCGATCATGACGACGCTGCTGACGCTCGAATACTGCGAAGACAACGATATCTCGCTCGAAGAAGAGATCGTGGCACAGCAGTATCTCTACGACGAGTTCGTCGGTCTCGGCGTTACCACCGCGGATGTTCGCTCGGGCGAGAGTGTGCGCATCATCGACCTTTTGTATGCACTGATGCTGCAGTCGGCGTGTGAAGCGGCGAATATCCTTGCGGACTATATCGGCGGCGGCCGCATCTCCGTTTTTGTTGATATGATGAATGCGCGTGCGCGTCAGCTCGGCGCAAAGAGCACGACGTTTACGAATCCGCACGGTCTGCACGACCCGAACCAGGTGACCACCGCGTATGACCAGTATCTGATCGTATCGGCGGCGATGGAAAACGAGCTGTTTGAACAGATCGCAACCACCGTAAGCTACCTGATGCCGGAGACGAACAAGCACAAGAGCGAGCGCTATGTGATCCACAGCAACTATATGCTTTCGCCGGTGCGCGGCGGCAGCTACTATTATAAATACGCAAAAGGCATCAAAACGGGCGCGACCGGTGAAGGCGAGCGCAGTATGATCTCGATTGCCGAGAGAGACGGCTACCGCTATCTGCTCATTACGCTTGCGGCGCCGACGAAGATCAACACGTATGAGGATGCGCTCGGCTTTTATAAATGGGCGTTCTCCGATTTTTCGCTGCAGACGATCTTAAAGCAGGGTGACGTTGCCGGAGAGGTGAAAGTCACGCTTTCTTCCGAGCAGGATTACGTGCTTTTGATGGCGGAAAACGACGTCAGCGCGATTTTGCCGAAAGAGACCGACGCCACCGCGGTACAGCAGGTGATGCGCACGGTGAAATCGGTTCGCGCGCCGATCCAGAAAGGCGAGGTGCTCGGCAAGCTCGATTTGAAACTCGCCGATGAGGTGATCGCTTCGGTGAATCTTGTTGCGGCAGAGGATGTAAGCCGCAGTACGCTGATCTATGCCGGCGATGTAACGGTGCGCTATCTGACGCAGCCGCTCGTTATTCTGGGTATTGCGATGCTGATTCTGATGCTGCTTGTGCTGTTCACCTGGATGAATCAGATCCAGAGAAACCGCCGCAAACGCGCGGAGAGAATCAGAAGAACAGGTAAATAAGCGGCGGAGAAGCCGCAGAATATGAAATCGCCACGAGGATTCGTGGCGATTTTTTGTTTATGTCAGATTCAGCGTATCGTAGATCGTGTCGAACAGCACGCTGCCGGAGTCGCAGTCGTGTACCCAGTAAAACGCACCAGCCATGTTGTGCGCGAGCGCGTATTCACACTTAAGGCGGACAGACTGCGGATCGTCGTAGGAAATAAACGTCGTGCCGTTATACAGATACGGCGCTTTGGCATCTTCATCCCAGTATTTCGTGTAGTCCATCTGCGTCTCGTATTTGAGCGCAATCTCCGTGTAGCTCGGGCCGAACATATTTTTAAACGGCGTGTCCTGATACAAACCGTGGTTTACGTCCGGAACCTGATCCCAGCGGTGGGAATAAAACGCGACGCCGATCAGGATTTTCTCGATCGGAACACCGGCTTCCACCATGATGCGGATGTTGTGATCCGCGCTCTGTACGCGCGGACAGCCCGGCGCTTTCGATTCATACAGGTGGGTATGATGGCCGGCGATCGTCGAATCCGTGTCGGAATCGTACGTCATCAGGTTGACGAAATCGAGATAGACGTGGCTTTTGTTGATTTCGGTGCGGTTTAAGTACCATTCGCCGGCACCTGCCGCGGTCGTGAGCCAGTATTTCTTTCCCGTCTCTTCGGCGAGCAGGTCGAGCTTTCTGCGGTAATCGGCAAAGAGAGCCGTGTGCTGGTATTTCTCCTCGATGATGCCCGTATCGCCCGGGAATTCCCAATCGCAGTCGATGCCGTCGAGGTCATATTTTTTCACGAGAGCAATCGTGGATTCGGTCAGCTTATCGAGGCCTTCCGGCGTTGCGGTTGCTTCGCCGTGTCCGCGGTCACCGCCGCCGCCCGTCGAAACGAGGATCGCGAGATTCGGATTTGCACGGCGGAGGCGTGCAATCTCTAAAAGCTGGCGCTCGTTCAGCTCCATTGCCGTTTCGCCGTCTTTCATCGGCGCAAACGCGAGATTCAGGTGGGTGAGTTTTTTGGCCTGCACATCGGTCACCGTTGTGATCGAGCGCAGGGTAACGTATCCGACGAAATATTTGTTCATAGGAACTCTCCTTTATTTCAGTTTCAGTTCGATGACGCGCGCGCAGAGGTCGCGGCCGTAGCGGAAACCCTCCGGGAAGAACGTGAATTCGCCGTCTTTCTGCAAAAACTCCATCGGCTTTTTCGTGTCCATCCATACGGCGGATTCCACCTCGCACGGGAGGTTCTTGAGCACAACGAGGCTGTCGTCACCGCTGTCGAGCGAGACGTTCTTGTCGCCGCCCTTCTGCTTGCCGGTAAAGAGGAAGAGATACGCCTTTTTCTCGTCGTCAACATCGCGGAGGATGAACTCGCGGCGGTCATCGCACCAGTAAAACGGGCGTCCGCTGTGGATCGCTTTGCCGTAGATGCTCATCCAGCGACCGATACACTCCATCGTCGCTTTCTGCATCAGCGAAACCGTGCCGTCACCGTTCGGGCCGATATTCAGCAGGAAGTTTGCGCCGACTTTACGGCAGTCGCAGAGCTCGCCGATCAGCGTTTTGACGGATTTGAAGTTGATATCGTCCGCCACACCCCAGTGTTCACAGAGCGTTTCGCACATTTCGCCCGCAACGTATTTTTCGTGACCTTCGCGGTCGATCGGTGTCGGCATACCGCGTTCAAAGGTGACGGAGTCGATCTCTTCGAGACCGATTTTGCCGCGCGCGGAAAGGCCGGTGTTGTTGATGATCATCGCGTTCGGCTGATAGCCGCGGATCATCTTGTACAGACGCTCTTCTTTCCAGTCGGCGTCCGGTTTGGACCAGTTGCCGTCGAACCACACGCCGCCGATCTCGCCGTACTGCGTGCAGAGGATCTCGACGCTCTTATAGAGATATTCGAGATAAGCGTCAAAATCTTCGTTGAAGTCCTTGCGGTGCCAGTCGAGCGTGGTGTGATAGAAAAACGGGATGATATCCTCTTTGCGGCATTCGTCAACAAACTCGCGCACGAGATCGCGGCCGGTCGGCGAGTGAAGCGCATCGAAATCGTCAAGGCCCATCGTGTTGTAGAGCGAGAAACCTTCGTGATGGCGCGTGGTGAGCGTGATATAGCGGCATCCCGCGGATTTTGCCGTTGCAACGATCTCCTTCATGGAAGGAACGTTAAAGGTGCCTTTGAGCTTTTCGTACTCGTTCATATCGAGGTGATGGAGTTCATACGTCCATTCGCCCTGGTTCAGCTGGGAGTAAAGACCGAAGTGCACGAACATACCGAAGCCGAGCTGTTCGAAGCGTTTGATATACGGTTTTGGTGTTGGAAGCATGGGTGTCCTCCTTTCTCTGGTGTGGTTTCACCGTCTTTGGTTTTATTATATAGCACCCCGAAGGAAAAAACAACAGGGAGAAAGGAGGATGAAGAAGAGAGACGGGTACGTGTCGTGGCGATCCCTCAGCTTCGCATTCGCTCAGCAGCTCAGCACAAGGCACGCCCTGCGGGTGCCTTGTGCTGAGCTGTCATCCGGAACGGATGACTGAGGGATCGCCTCGATTACGCAGAAATCTTCCAGTGCGCACCGCTTCGGTCTCTGCGCGCACCTTCACCTTCCCGCAATCTTCTTTCGCGCTCCCACTCGCTCGTGCCGCGAAGGCACCTACTTTCTCCCGAAGAGAAAGTAGGCAAAGATTCGCGTAAGAGGAACGCGCTCACGCGGCGCTGGTTCCTCTTACGTATCTCTTCCCCGCCTTGTTCCGCTAACGGACGCTCATGTAGACCTGTCAGTTTGTTCGGTCCGCTCAGCGTGCACGACTTAAATG
>JBGUUS010000038.1:0-5354 GCA_045133675.1 Oscillospiraceae bacterium
ACAGGTGCCAAGGGAGACAGAAAAAAGCACCCAGCAAACCAACAATGAAACTAACCCAAAGGGTAGAAATACAGAAAAGCCCTATGCTACAGGCATTTTTGTAAAAAGAAAAAGGTCGATAGTTTCAGATACTCTCGTATCAAAACTATCGACCTTTTTTGGTCGAAGTGACGTGACTCGAACACGCGACCCCTTGACCCCCAGTCAAGTGCGCTACCAACTGCGCTACACCTCGAATTGACCCTATTATTATACAGGAAAACAGCGGTTGTGTCAATCCGAAACCGCTTTGCTGATTTCTATGCCAAACAGGCGGCAAATATACCGGATTATCTTCTGAAATCGTTGCCGCTCCAGGATTCATAGATCTCGCGCAGGAGAACCTCGTCCGTGAAAACGAGCATCTGCAATTTCTGCATCGCGAGCAGGTTGCGGAAATCATCCGGTTTTTTATCGGGAGAAAAGCACATCTCTTTCTGCGAGTCGATCAGTTCGCTGAATACATCGTAAAAAGACTGTACGAACTCGCGGTGTTTGCTGCAGACCGGCATCCGGAATCCGTTATAAATCAGCGTTTCCACCGAGAGATTACCGCAGAGAATGCAAAAGCGTTCATCCATGCCACAAGACCTCCTTTTGTTGATGTGGGTATTATCATATCATATTTTTGCGCCCGTGTCGAGTTGCGGAGCAGAGAAATGTGTGATAGAATAATAAAAAATACAAATGTTCGGGAGGAATCTGTGATGAAATGGATGATCGCATCCGATATCCACGGTTCGGCTTATTACTGTGAAAAAATGCTGGCGGCTTTTGCGGCGGAAAAGGCGGATCGCCTGCTGCTGCTCGGCGATTTGTTATACCACGGTCCGCGCAACGATTTGCCGCGTGACTATGCACCAAAAAAGGTGATTTCCATGCTTAATGCGGTGAAAAACAATCTCGTCTGCGTGCGCGGCAACTGTGAAGCGGAAGTTGACCAGATGGTACTGGAATTCCCGGTATTGTCGGATAGCTGCCTGATCTGGGAAAATGACCGCGTGATCTTTGCAACACACGGCCATCATTTCAACACTTCTGCGCTGCCGCCGCATAATGAAGGCGATATCCTTCTGCACGGTCATACCCACGTTCCGGCGTGTGAATGGAAAGACGGCATGCTTTATATCAACCCGGGTTCAACCTCGATTCCGAAAGAGAACAGCCCACACAGTTATATGACGCTGGAAAACGGTGTATTCCAGTGGAAAGAGATCGAAAGCGGCGCGGTATGGAAAGAATACCGGATCGGAGAATAACGAATGGAATATATCATCATCGGTCTGCTTGCGGCGATTGTTGTTTTGCAGATCATTCTGCTGACCGTTCTCGTTTTGCGGACGAAAAAGAAGAAGCAGGACCCGAAAGAGCCGGCTGCTGTTTTACTGATTCAGCAGAATATCGCAGAACTGCGCCGTGAAAACCAGCTTTCGATGCAGAATATTTCGAAAGAGCTCTATACCTCGAGCGAACGCAGTGTCCGCAATCACGTGGAAATGATGCAGAGCTTAAACCGCGGTCTGAACGAAATGCGCGAGGCGAACAGCGTCTCCGCCGACCGGCAAAGCCGGAGGATGGAAGCGTCTTTGCGTATGATGCAGGAGAGCAACGAGAAAAAGCTCGAGGAAATGCGGCAGACGGTCGACGAAAAACTCACTGAAACGCTGAACAGCCGCCTGAACAGTTCTTTTAAAACCGTATCGGAACAATTGAGCCACGTCTACCGTTCGCTCGGCGAGATGAAAGAACTCTCCGGCGGTGTTACCGACAGCGTCCGCGGACTAAATCGTGTACTTACGAATGTGAAGGCACGCGGTGTGTGGGCGGAAGCACAGCTTGAAAGCCTTTTGAATGAGACGATCCCGGGAATGTTTGATAAAAACGTTGCTACCAATCCCAAAGCGGCAGAGCGGGTTGAATTCGCCGTTCGTATTCCGACGAGTTCGGGCGACGGATATACGTATCTGCCGATCGACTCGAAATTTCCGCTGGAGGATTATGCACGTTTGACTGCAGCATCCGAAAGCGGTGATATCCGTCTTGTTGAAGAGGCAAGAAAAGCGTTGCACGCCCGTATCCGCGATGAAGCGAAAGCGGTGTCGAAATACATCCATCTGCCGGATACCACGCCGTTTGCGATTCTGTATCTTGCAACAGAAGGACTTTATGCTGAGGCATATTCCGCGGCAGGTTTGCCGGAGAAACTCCGTGCCGAGTATCAGGTGATGCTTGCCGGTCCGTCCACGATTACGGCAATTTTAAACTCGCTTGCGATGGGCTTCCGCAGTGTTGCAATCAACAAGAAAGCGGACGAGGTATGGAAAGTGCTCGGTGCGGCGAAAGGTCAATATGATAAATTTGGTGAGCTGCTCGGTAAGGCGATCGATCAGATCGACCGTGTCGGCAAGACTCTCCAGCAGGCGAATGACCGCAACCGCATCATACAGACAAAACTTCGCAGTGTTGAATCACTGCCTGAAAACGAGGATTTTTTGCTCTTAAATGAGCAAAACGAGGAAAATGATCTGTAATGCTGTTTTGCTTTACAGTAAAATATAAAAGGAAAAATGGAAATGATCGAGAAAAAATCGAAAAAACCGTATTCAAGCCTTTGGTTCGGTAACTTTTTCGAACCGGCGTATAACGACCGCGAATATGTTGACCGGGCAATGGAGGACATCCGTCAGATGGGATTCAACTCCGTTTTGCTCGATTCGAAATCGTGGCAGGATTTTTGGGACAGATATGAGGGAAAAGAGGCAAGCCCGTACGTTGCACAGCAGGAATATATGATGAAAAAGATCAAAGAAAACGATCTCGCGCATCACTTCCTTGCGATCTATCTCGAAGGAGACAATCTCTATCCGAAAATCCGTTTCAGTCCGCCGGTAACCGGTGAGGGTATCACAACGCTCAGCGGTGAGAAAAAGCACTATTACCGGTATTGGTCGCAGAAAGCACAGGCGAGTATGCTGCACCATGTAAACGGTCTGTTTTCGCTGTATTCGGATAATCACGCAGTTGTTTATGATGAGAATGGAGAAGAACGCTATCCGATCTGTTCGATGTGGGATCCGATTGCGGCGGCAAGCTTTGACGAAAGCGGACAGGAGCGTTACCGCTTTGTATTGAAGCATCTGTATAAAGAGGATATCACAAAGCTGAATGTGCGTTACGGCACGGATTTTGCCGATTTTGATGCGCTCACTCCTGCGGATTATTGGCAGGATATCACCGTTGCTCCGCTTACTGTGCGCGATTATGAGGAACGCACACCGGCGTTTTGGAAATACTGGGACAACCAGTGCTATAAGCAGTTTGAGCTTGAAAATTATTTCATTGTAATGCAGAACAAGCTGCACGGACTCAACCCGAAACTTTTAACGATACCGAATCTCTCGCAGTGGAGTATTTTTTTGAATATCAACCGCAATGACCGTTTTGACCTTTGGGATACGGCTAATCGCGGCATCGACCCGTACCGCCTTGCGGAACATATGGATATGGCAACGTGGATGACAGTGCCGCAGCTGCCGGATCATACACCGGATCCGTATGTATCCGATTATCAGAACAGTATGATGCGTTCGATGAATAAAAACCGTGAATTTGCAGTTGGTTTTTATCTCGGCCGCCATACCGCGTACGATATCTACCGCGAGATCACGCCGGCGGAGATCTTCGGTTCGGCTGTGGCGTGCGGTGCAAGCAGTATCCACGCATACGGTTACTGCGGTCTTGATGACGGTGGTGTTATGCACAAGCTGCTGCCGCATTTTAAGGCCTCTATCGGCGTTGGAAACCGCTGGGCAGCAGAAGTGATCCCGCAGATCAAAGGACGCGTACAGACGCGTACAGCGCTTGTTTATCCGTCTCAGATGGCGCTTGCGGAAGGTTATACGGTGGAAGGAAATTCGCGCCGCCGTCTTGACAGTCTCGGCCTTTATAAAGCAGCCTGCGACTGCGGTCAGAATCCGGACGTCATTCATCAGGATCAGATCGCAAGCGGTATCCTTGAGAATTATGACGTACTGATTCTTCCGGCGAACTCGTGTTATCACGCGGAACCGGATGCAAAAGCAGAGCAGGAGATCCGTGCATTCGTAGAAAAAGGCGGTATTGTTTTCCGCGGTGCATTTGAGCCGATAACAGCTTCCGCTTTTGGCATCTGCGAAGAAGTGCACCCGTGTGAATGTATCCGTTTTGGCGAAGGTTGGATCCCGACGGGCAAGGTGTTCTCGTGTGATATGCCGGGTGAAACACTGGCGCATTACGAAGACAGCAAGCGTGCCGCTGTAACAAAATATGCGGTAGGAAAAGGCACGATTTATTGTTTCGGTTACGAGATCGGTGCTGAATACTCCGCGCGTACGAACGAAGCGGTTCCGGTGCAGTACGGAAACCGTGTATATTATCCGATCAATCTCTGTGGGGAAGATCCGTTTTTTGCACTGTACCGCGCTTCGGTAGAAAATGTGACAACAAAATTTACCGAAAACGGGGAAGGCGTACTTTCTCAGGCAGGAATTTTGTTCTCCGCATTCGAAAACGGAATCGTAATTGTCAATCACACGTCGTATCCGTATGATGTCAGCGCATTTTCCGGAGAAAAATTTTTCGAATATCCGGTGAACGAAACGATGCTTCTGCCGCATTCGGCCGTCTGGATTCGCGCTTAAATCTCTATTTTCGCAACGTTTACAAAAAGTTCACAATTGAAAAAGAGGCCGATTTTTTGAAAAAATCGGCCTCTTTTCTCAAATCCGGGCTGAAAAACAGAAAGAAATGAAACTTTTTTAAAAATGAAAAATGCCGACAAATCCCATAACGGCGGGATTTGTCGCGTGTCTGATTTTTCGATCAAAAAATTTTTCAAAAAAAATGAAAAAAGTGCTTGACTTTTTCCGCGCTATGAGTTAAAATAACACTCGTCGCTGATGAGGCAACACCAAAGAGGCGGCAAACGGATGGGAGCATAGCTCAGCTGGGAGAGCATCTGCCTTACAAGCAGAGGGTCACAGGTTCGAGCCCTGTTGTTCCCACCATCTGGCCCGCTAGCTCAGTTGGTTAGAGCGCTAGCCTGTCACGCTAGAGGTCGTCGGTTCGAGCCCGATGCGGGTCGCCATTTGCCTCTGTAGCTCAGTCGGTAGAGCAGAGGACTGAAAATCCTCGTGTCGTTGGTTCGATTCCGACCGGAGGCACCAATAGGTTGTCAACAGACAACCTAAAATATGCGGATGTAGCTCATCTGGTAGAGCGCCACCTTGCCAAGGTGGAGGTAGCGAGTTCGAGCCTCGTCATCCGCTCCATTAAAA
>JBGUUS010000039.1:0-23529 GCA_045133675.1 Oscillospiraceae bacterium
ACTCGGACAGATGTACGTCGCGGACGAGCGCTTCAAAACGAACATCGACCGCGCAGGCGGCGAAGGCACTGCCGCGTTCGTGCAGAAGGCGATCGAGTATACCTTACTGAAATGAGAAAACCGAGGATGGAGTGATCCATCCTCGGTTTTTTGTTTGCGGTGTTATTCTTCCCACCAAGGTTTAGTCGGTTCAACCTGGCTCAAATCCGTACCTTCGGGCCAGTAACCAAAATTATGATACTCGCTCAGCAGGTAAGAATCGCTGAATGGATAAGGAACATAGGCGCCTTCCGGCCAATGTCCGGTTTCCATGAATTCTTCGTAAGCGTCTGGGTCGGCCCACTCGCCGTATATATTGTGATAGGTGGAAGACGCAGTGTCTATCGGGAGATAGTCCCAATTCTCCGGCGGCCAGAATTGATGCTCGCCTTTAAAATAGAGACGCTCTATATCGCTGTATGGATACGGCACATAGGAATCCTCCGGCCAAATACCGGTTTCTATGAATTCTTCAACAGCGTCGGGATCCGGCCATTCTCCGTGATCAAGATAGTACCAATATACATTCATCGGAGCACCTGATTCGCCGTCCCAGCTTTCAGGCGGGAAAACACCATAAGTAAGGAAAAAGCCGATTTCGGCCTGAGGTATATGGTGATAATACTGTTTTTGGCGGTATTCTTCCGGCGTAGCGTAGACTTCGTATGCAACAAACGGAATTGTGAAGCGATATACATTATAATCCCCGTACGTAGGAAACTTTTTCTTTTCTTCCAGACTCATTTGGTAAAAATAATAGCGAACGGAGACGTTCTCTTTTTCGATATTGTAATTATCCGTATCTCTTTGTGTTGGCTTGAGAAAATCAGTTTCATAGCCATACAGACCAAGCGCCCTGGTATCATCAGGAGTCATACTGTTTTCGAGAGATTCGCACGGTTTTCCTTTTCCGGTTTCTGCGCGAACAAGGATTACGACAGCATCATCGGAAAGGGAAGAAAGGTCGGTTGTTTCGGATTCAAATAGGAAAGTGTACGGCGTTCTTCCATCTTTGTAGTAAACTCCTTTTTGCATACCTTCATAAAGATCGCCGCCGAGTGCGCAGTCATTGCCCCAAAGGGCTTTGATCTCGCCGAAGGTCATACCGAGATACTCTTTTGCCATCCGTGTTTCTTCCGGATAGCTTGTACAGCCGGGCAGAAAAGAAAGAAGCAGGAAAAGACAGAGCACGAGAGATAAAATTTGTTTTTTCATGGTAATACCTCCTTTATCCTTATTATACATCATATAATATGATTTTTCAATATATATTATGTTGACACGGGAAATTTTATATGCTAAAGTGTAAATATAAGAGGTATCCGTTTGTTAAAACGCGGATTTTTAAGTGATTTCGGAAATGAAAGGAGTCTTACTATGATGCAAAAGTTTAAAAGAATTGGATCGTTCCTTTTTTGTCTGGTGTTGATGTTTTCTTTTACCGCCTGCGCGCCTTCGTTCAAAGAACCTTCGGCGTACAAAGATCTTTCGGATGCATATCATGCAGAAACAGATTTTCCGGCTATGTATAATCGGACATATGGTGAATTTGCGATAACACCGTACGGCGACGATTATTTATTCATGGCAGGCTCGTTTTTATATGTGTTCGATACGGAATCAATGATAGCGGTTGCTGCTTGTTCCAAGCCGGAATGTTCTCATCGTGAGAAAACTTGTCAGGCATACTTTGAATTGGAAAGCAAAGGTCCTCTTCTGCAGTATTATGAAGGAAGCGTTTTTCTGCAGACCGCCGAGAAGGATATGAACAATCCTATGCGGTTGGATCATTGGCTTTATATCGTGAATCCGACACAAGGAACGCGAGAGAAATTCTGTCAGCTTCCGTACGATCAGGCGAGATATATGATTCATCGCGGCTATCTGTATGTTTTGCGTACTGAAATTGCGGACAACGATTCGAAAAATGCGACCGATTTCAGCGATCAAATCACAATTATCGAGCGTTCTCCGTTGAAGAAAGAACTGGAGTTCGAAAAGATATATGAAAGACCGGGCGGTTGCTTGGGATCCTGCGGTATTATCGGTGATCACTTGCTGTATCAAGCAGCGGATGCCCGCGGATTTTATCCGCTGGAACTGAATTTGAAAACGTGTGAAGTAAAAGAAATCACAGTTCCGGATGGAAAAGAAGGATCGGCTCAGCTGATTACGTTTTTTGCTGATGATTGTTGTATTCTGAATTATGCATCTCCGGAACGTATGAAACTGGAAACGGATGAATTGTCGTTTTATTCATACAATCCGGCAAGCGGATTGACTCAGAAAATCGCAACGATTCCGGATGCCGCCTCTATGAAACTGGGAACAGAAATGTTTTATGATGGGACAAATCTGTTCAAGTTCCAGAAGAATAACAGTGCGTTTGTGGATGAGGATCTTGATCCAAATCTGCAGCAGACGATTATACGCGTAGATGAGGAAATGAATGCGATTGATACAATTCCGATTGATTTTGTATATCGTATGATCATAAACGGCAATGAGAATTTTTCGTTTTTGACAATCAGCGAAGGCGTAAGCTATAAAGTTTATGCGATTGATAAACGCGGTGAAAAGATGCAAGGTACAATGATCGCAGATTTTGAAAACGGTTTGCTTTGGTAATATTCATCTCAAAAAATCACCTATCCGGACGGATAGGTGATTTTCGTTTATTCTTCGTGTGTTACGTTTAGCGGGCGCTTTCCGATTTCATACGGCGTGGTCTGATATACGAAATAGTTGAGCCAGTTCGTATAGAGCAGATGACCGTGCGAGCGCCACGTGTTGCGCGGTGTCTGTGTCGGATCGTCGTTCGGATAATAGTGATCCGGGATATGCGGGTTCATGCCTTTGGCAAGGTCGCGCTGATATTCAAGACCGATCGTTTCGGCGTCGTATTCGGAATGACCGGTGACAAAGAACTGTCTGCCGTCCTGATCGCCGACGATGTGAACGCCCGCTTCGTCCGAAACGGACATGATCTTAAGCTCCGGAACTTTTGCAATATCCTCGGCGCGAACCTCGGTATGGCGCGACTGCGGAACGTTGTACGTTTCGTCGAAGCCGCGGAACAGACGGGATTTCGGCGTTAGCGCATAGTGCGGGAAAATGCCGGAGAGTTTTTCTTTCAGCGGATATTTCTTGATGCCGTAGTGATAATAGAGTGCTGCCTGCGCCGCCCAGCAGATGTGGAAGGTGGACTGGACGTTCGTTTTCGACCACTCCATAATACGGCAGAGCTCGTCCCAGTATTCGACTTTTTCGAATTCCAGGTGCTCGACCGGCGCACCGGTGATGATCAGGCCGTCGTAGAAGCGGTCTTTGATGTCATCAAATGTCTGGTAAAACGCGAGGAGATGCTCCTCCGGCGTATGGGTGGAAACGCGGCTTTTCATCTGCAGAAGATCGATCTCGATCTGCAGCGGTGTATTGGCAAGACAGCGCAGGATCTGCGTCTCCGTTACGATCTTGGTCGGCATCAGATTGACGATGCAGATCTTGAGCGGACGGATATCCTGATGCAGTGCGCGGTATTCGGTCATAACGAAAATATGTTCGTTTTCCAAAACGGAGCGCGCAGGAAGACTGTCGGAAATTTTGATCGGCATAGGAAAGGTCTCCTTTCGCGGGATATCTCTATCATAACAGAAAGCGGCTTTTTCGTCAAGAAAAGCCGTGTGTATCCTTTGCGAAGAAAATCTGATGGCATCCTTTCGGGAGTCTTATGGAAAAGGAGGAAAAATATCTTTGCAAAATGGGAAAATCATGATATAATACTCCTAAAGTATTCTTTTCTAAAAGTGGTGAATTAAAAAATGTCCAGGGAAGAAAGACAGTCTGCAATGTGGGATCTGCGAAAGAAAAACCGCAACCGTATCTTTCGTATGATCTATGATCGCCGCGAAGTATCCCGTCAGGAGCTTTCCAACACGCTGGCGCTCAGCTTGCCGACAATCAATCAGAACTTAAAAGAACTCTGCACGGAAGGTTTGATCGAGTTTCGTGGTACGTTCGGTTCCACCGGCGGCCGCCGCCCGATGGTTATTGCACTGGCGCACAAATCGTTTATTTCCGTTGGTGTTGAGATTACGGCTACGATGATGCGTTTTGTTGCGGTTGACCTGCTCGGTGAACAGATCGGTGCGGCACGGACGAATCGCCGTTTTACCGATTCTCCGGATTATTATGCGTGCTTTGCGTCGCATCTCGAATCGTTTTTGAACAAAAACCGTATCGAGCGCAGCCGCATTACCGGTGTCGGCATCTCGCTGCCGGGTATTGTCAGTGTGGATTCCACCGTATTGGAAATGGCACCGACGCTTGGCGTAACGGCGCTTCCGCTCTCGCGTTTTTCCGATGCAATTCCGTATAAATGCCTGTTTGACAACGACGCAAGTGCGGGCGGTTTTGCGGAGCAGTTTGGCAAAGCCGGTCACAAGACGATGGCGTATCTCTCGCTGGAAAAAGGCGTTGGCGGTGCGATGTTTGTAAACGGCGAACCGTATGAAGGTGTAAACCGCCGCGGTGCGGAATTCGGTCATATGCGCCTGCACACGAACAGCGGACTTGCCTGCAGCTGCGGCAACCTCGGCTGTCTTGAGGCGCATTGCTCGATTGACCGTCTGACGACCGATTACGACATCACGCTCGAGACGTTCTTTGAAGAGATGGAGAAGGGCAACGAAGTATATGCGGCCCGTTTTGAGGAGTATCTCTCCGATCTCGCAATCGGCATTGCAAACATCAACATGGTTGTCGACTGTGAAATCATCATCGGCGGCCAGATCTCGCAGCATCTGACACCGTATATGGACCGTCTCCGCGCGAAAGTAAAAGCGCGCAGCTTGCCGCAGTTCAATGAAAAAGCACTGCAGCTTTCTCATCTGCGCACGCTCACGAGTTCGACCGGTGCGGCTCTCCGCTGGGTTCAGAAAGTGATCGACGAAACCTGATAGAAAAAAACGAATCCGCCTGCTTTGTGCAGGCGGATTTTTTGTAATGCAACGTGCCGTTGCGCGATTGTAAGCACTGCTTGGTTGATTTAAAAATGCATTGTGCTATAATACAGCCAATGAATTTACGTTAAGGAGTGTTTTGAATGCAGTTTGGAGAACGCTTGACCGCTTTGCGGAAAAAGAAAGGTTTAACGCAGGAACAACTGGCGGAGCAACTTTCGCTGACGAGACAGACGATATCCAAGTGGGAACTGGAGCAGTCTTTGCCGGACATTGTGTATTTACTGGAACTCAGCAGTTTTTTTGAAGTTTCAACCGACTATCTGCTGAAAGGCGAAGAAAAGGCGGTAGAGAATGTTCCGGCAAATCCAGTACAGAACGTCATACGTGTCGATCTTGCGAAAGAAGAAAAGAAAGATAGCTTTGGTCATTGGCGGCTGATTGCCGTTGGTTCATTTGTATGCATGCTTACTTTTTTCGGGATTGTTGCGTTTGTGATTTGTTCGGTGCTGAATCCGTGGGGTGTAATGATAGATAATTATATATTCGAAGGTCTGCTTGGATTCCTGATTGGAACAGATACCTTGTGGTTTTTCGTACTGCTTGTCATTTTGTTTATCTGTGGCGGTGTGCTGCTTGGCGTTGCTGTTTGGCGCGAACTTGTACGAAAAAGAATTTGATAGAAAAACGAATCCGCCTGCATAAAGCAGGCGGATTTTTTTACTGTCTTGCGAAATCGCGGCAGATGATATGCAGGTTGGTTGCCGGGTTGAGCGAATCGGCTTTTGCATAGTCTGCATCGGTGATAAGGTCGGCGCAGTAGATAAGCGATGCACCGTCGGATTCACCGCGGCGGTAGTTTGCGTCCGGGCGCGGGAAGTGATCGGCGCCGCTGTTATAGCTCGGCGAAGCGAGATCGGTTTTTCCTTCCATACCGTTTAAGATCTTTTCGGCAAGTGCGATGTATTTAAAGAGCCATTCTTTGCCGATCGGCGAGCCGTTATGAGACGGGCAAATCGTATCGAAGGAATCGGCGAAAGCGGCAAGCTTTGTCATGGCGCGGTGATACGTCTCGACCGATGCGGCCGGTTTTGCATGGGTCTGGCCCATTACTTCGGCATATCCCGGCAAAAGGAGAACCTGTCCCTGCTCGAGTTCATCGCCCGGGAAGAGCAGACGGTTTGTCTCGTCGAGAATCGCGAGGTTGCCCGGCGCGTGACAGTCGAGTTCGATCACACGCAGCGGTCTGCCGGCAAGATCGATGATATCGCCGTCATTTACGAGTGTGAACGTATAATCAAGCGGGAAACGCGAAGGATCATCACCCATTGTGTTTTTTGCGCTGCGCGAAATACCGGCGGTGCCGTAAATCACATCGAAGAAGCCGTTGCCGGCGGTGTGGTCAAAGTGGCTGTGCGTGTTAATCACGCGGGAAAGCGGCTTTTGCGTGAGTGTCTGTGCATATTCGCGGATATTCTGCGACGACATGCCTGCATCAATGAGGAATGCTTCATTGTCACCTTCAAGCAGATAGCAGTCACAGCCCGGTGTGAAAATGCGCCACGTATTGTTTGTCAGTTTTTCGGTACGAAAATCGGTCATATAGAGCACCACCTATTAAGTTAATCTTCTTAACTTATAGTATAACACGAATTTTGTGGAACGCAAGCGGATTTTGTGCTATACTGTTTTTATCGATATATCGGAAAAGGAGAAACCATATGGGTCTTAATAATACACCTTCTGCCGAACGCCTGCACATCGGTCTGTTCGGCCGCCGCAACGCCGGCAAATCCAGTGTAATCAATGCAATCACCGGACAGGAGCTCGCGATCGTATCGGATGTAAAAGGTACGACCACCGACCCGGTCTATAAAGCAATGGAGCTGCTTCCGCTTGGTCCGGTCGTTCTGATCGACACGCCGGGCCTTGACGACGAAGGCGAACTCGGTGCGCTTCGCGTTAAAAAGAGCTATCAGGTATTGAACAAAACCGATATTGCGCTTGTCGTTATTGATGCGCAGAGCGGCATGAGCGCGGAGGATGAAGCGCTTGTTGCGCGTATCCGCGACAAAGCGATCCCGTACCTGATTGTATACAACAAAACCGACCTTGCCGACGGCATTGTACTTACCGCGAATGCAATCGGCGTAAGCGCGAAAACCGGCGCGGGCGTTCACGAGCTGAAAGAGCGGATCGGCGCGCTTATACCGCAGGGTAACTCCAACAAAAAGATCGTAGGCGATCTGCTTGAAGCAGGCGATACGGTCGTGCTGGTCACGCCGATCGACGAAGCCGCACCGAAAGGCAGACTTATTCTGCCGCAGCAGCAGACGATCCGCGATATTCTCGATTCCGGCTGTATGGCGTTTGTTACAAAGGATACCGAGCTGACTCAAACGCTCGACGCGCTCAAGAATCCGCCGAAACTCGTTATTACCGACAGCCAGGCATTCGGCCGCGTTTCGAAAATGGTGCCGGCAGGTGTTCCGCTGACCTCGTTCTCGATTTTGTTTGCGCGGTATAAAGGCAATCTCGCTTCGGCGGTCCGCGGCGCAAAAGCAGTTGACTCGATCGAAGACGGCGACGTTATTCTTGTGAGCGAAGGCTGCACGCATCACCGTCAGTGCGGCGATATCGGCACAGTCAAGCTGCCGATGTGGATCCGCAAACACACGGGCAAAGATCCGAAATTCGAGTTCACGAGCGGCGGCGAATTCCCGGATGATCTTTCAAAATACAAGCTCATCGTACACTGCGGCGGCTGCACATTAAACGAGCGCGAGATGCAGTACCGCATCAAATGTGCGGAGGATGCCGGTGTACCGCTCACGAATTACGGCACGATGATCGCATACTGCAACGGTATCTTAAAGCGCAGTACGGCGGTCTTCCCGGATATTATGCGAATTTTTGAGGAGTAATGATACATGTACGAACAACTCGAAACTGCCCGTCCGATGCCGGTGAAGAAAAAAAGCGGATTCAGCAGTGTAATTTTCGGACTTTTGTTCACGGTGATCCTGGTCTGTGTTATCAACTGGTTTGAAGTTGAGTTTTCAAAGCCGAAGCCCGAATTCGTTGCGGAAACGCTGTATGAAGTCAGGGACAATCTGCCGCAGACAAAGGACGGCGAAGCAATCGACGTGCTGTTTGAATATAAGGGCGAAGAAGAGATTACGTTTCTCGATGTTGCTTCGATGCTGTGTGCATCTTCCGGTTCTCTGACGAACGTAGAAGGAAATCTGTGGCGTGCATCGTTTCAGCCGTATGTCGGCGATAAAGTTCTGCGTGCGCACCGGCTCAGTGATCAGAGTGATTTGGATCTGCGCGAAAAAATGGTGTATAAAAAGGCGGTTGACCTTGTAGAAGCGGCGCGCCGGGAATGCGACAGCGAGATAGAAGTGCTGCTTTGGCTTCACGACTGGCTGATGGAAAACGTCACGTATTTCGAATACGATTTCTCGCTGGAGAACTCCGACAAAGCACCGCTCGATGCGATCGGCGCACTTTTGGACGGCGAGGCAAACTGCCAGGGATATACCGACGGATTCTATCTGCTGGCTTCTCTTGCAGGATTCAACGTTGACCGCCAGCATACCGACACGCATTCGTTCAACACGGTTGAGCTTGGCGGAAAATGGTACATCATTGACGTAACATTTGATGATTACGACGTTTTTAAAAGTGATTCCGTTCCAAAAGACGGCTACTCCATGTACCGATACTTCTGCGCAGGAAGTGACTACGGCAACGAATACGGATGGCGGGATCACTGCCTGCGGCATCCGATCGAAGAGAGATCCGGCAGATACCAGTATTACAATCTGACCGATCTGGATGACGAGGATCATAACTACAAAAGACGCTTCACCAACCTTTCCGAGATGGCCAAAACGATTATTTCGGAATATAAAAACGGAAGAAAGGATATCCGTGTGATGCTGGCAAACACAGAGATCACCACGGATGAGCTTTTTGCCGCGATGCGAAATGCGGCAACGAATCCGCACGTTGCGTACACCTGCTCGGCGGTAACGAATACTGCCGGCGGCGATACCCTTTTCTTTATCCGCTTTAAATGATAGCACTGATAAAAACCGCTGTGGATCCCACAGCGGTTTTTTTGCGTCATTCTGTCGATTTTCGGTTGAAGCAAGGCGCGCTTTATGCTATACTCGGTAATGCAATAAAGTGCAGAATGGGGCAGGAAATCCTTGTTTTGCAGGACAGAAAGTGAGAAACAAACAATGGGTCAAAAATCTGCGGGAATCCCGCGCATCGGCTTTTGGGAAAAGGCGGGATTTTGTACCTTTTCCACGGCCAGCAACGTCGTCTTTAACTTTAAAGACCTCTTTTATCTCTTCTTCTTAACCAATGTTATGGGTATCGAGATCGCACATGCCGGTATCATTACCGCGGTCGGCATCCTCTGGGATGCGATCAACGACCCGCTCGTCGGCTACTGGGCGGTCAACCGCACGTTCAAAAACGGCGAGAAATGCCGTCCGTTTGCACTCTGGTGTGCCATTCCCTGGGCACTGACCACCGTGCTGATGTTCACAAGCTTTGATGTTTCCTACGGCTTAAAGCTCGGCATCGCTGTGATCATCTATTTCCTCTTTGAACTTTTCAACACCTTTGCGGCGATTCCGTACAATTCTATGGGCGCGCTCGCAACGAATCTCGACGCCGACCGCCGTTCGATCAACGTTGCCCGCAACTTTGGCGGCTGCCTCGGTTCGGCAATCGGTTCGCTGGCGCTGTATCCGCTGCTCGGTCTGTTCGGCGGTCTTGACGCAAACGGCAACGTTGCACAGGACGAAACCGGCCGCACCGCATTCTTCTATGCTGCAATCGTTATGGGCCTTGTCTGCATCCTGGGCAGCTTTGCGCACTATTTCACCACGAAAGAGCGCGTGAAACAGGAGTCCGAAGACGAATCGAAGCTTGGTATCATTCAGGTATTCAAGATGCTTTTTGCGTGCAAGAGCTGGGTTATGAATATGCTGTACATCATCTGCTACGGTGTTTTGAATCTCCTCGTTATGAGCACGGTCAACTACTACGCAACGTACGTTCTCGGATCGGGTGCGGCAGCAACGCCGATTCTTGCGGCATTCCTTGTTGCCTCCGTTGCAGCAACCTTCCTCTCGATCCCGATCGATAAAGCGCTTGGCCGCAAAAAGACGATGATCCTTTCGGCGGTAATCCACATCCTTGCAAAGATCTGGTTCGTATTTGATCCGTATTCGATTGGTGCGATCTATGTAAACGGTATCGGTGTTGCTGTTTCGATGGCGCTGGCATTCGTTCTGTTCAATACAAACCGCAACAATATCTCCGACCTCGTTGAATTCCAGAACGGACGCCGCATCGATACGCTTGTTTCCACCTGCGATAACCTTGCAAGCAAGCTTGCAAAAGCCGGCGCAAACCTGCTGATGACCGGCGCGCTTGCGGCGGCAGGCTTTAACGCCGATCTGCCGACACAGCCGGCACCGGCAATCGATACGATCTGCGCACTGCTCGGCTGGGTCCCGATGCTGGTTGCTGTGCTGATGCTGATTGTCACGCTCTTTATCCCGATTGAAAAAGAAATGGCCGCGATCTGGAAAAAGAGAGCGGAGTAAGGAGACGCTATGATATTCTTATATGCATTGCTTGCCGTTTTGGCAGTATTTGTGATTTTGCTGCTCGTTGCGGTATTCCGTACGCTTGCAATCAAAGCACCGGCGAAAACGGATTATAAACCGGTCGTTTCGCAGAAAGCCTGCGATATCGCCGCCGAAAAGCTCGGCGCAATGGTACGCGTTCCGTGCGTATCGAAACACGAACACGAAGACCTCACCGAGTTTTATAACTACCACAAGGTTTTGGAGGAGCATTTTCCGCTCATCCATAAACACCTCGAAAAAACCGATTTAAACGGCACACTTTTGTACCTCTGGAAAGGCAAAGACAGCTCCAGACGCCCGATCCTCTTTATGGGTCATCAGGATGTTGTTCCGGCATCGGACGAAGGCTGGCGCGTTCCGGCATACAGCGGTGCGGTTGTGGACGGCAATCTCTACGGCCGCGGCTCGCTCGACTGCAAGAGCACGATGTATGTGGAGATGCAGGCAATCGAAGAACTCCTGGAAGAAGGCTTCGTGCCGCCATGTGATGTATGGCTCGAATACTCGATCAACGAGGAAACCGGCGGCAAAGGCGCCGCAAACGCCGCAAAATGGCTCAAGGACAAAGGTATCGACCTTGCGCTCGTTATTGACGAAGGCGGCGCGGTTATCGATGAGGCTGTTCCGGGTATGGACCGTCCGTACGCTGTGATCGGCATCACCGAAAAAGGCTATATGGACTTGAAAATCACGGCAAGAGGCAAAGGCGGACACAGCTCCACACCGCCGCGCAACACGCCGGCCGCACGCCTGTTTGCATTCGCCAACGAGATCGAGAAAAAGCGCCCGTTTAAGAAAGTGCTCATCCCGGAAGTTGTTGAGATGTTTGCAAGCATGGCGCCGTCGTTCCCGTTTGCGCTTCGTATGGTGCTCGGAAACATCTGGCTGTTCAAACCGCTTTTGATGGCGGTTATGCCGATGATCTCGCCGTTTGGCGAAGCGGTTATGGCAACGACCTGCTGCTTTACGATGATGCAGGGTTCTTCCGCGGCGAACGTTATCCCGAAAGAGCCGTATCTCGTCGCAAACCTGCGCACGAGCGTACATCAGGGTGTTGACGCATCTCTTGCTGTTATGAAGAAATACGCAGAGAAATATGACCTCGAGATCGAAGTGATGCAGAGCCGCGATGCTTCGCCGGTATCGAACATTCACTCCAAAGAATTCGCGTTCGTCACCGAGAGCATCAAAAAGCACTTCCCGGATATCGGCGTTGCACCGTACGTTATTATGGGCGGAACGGACTGCCGTCATTTCCACGCGCTCACCGAGAATGCGCTTCGCTTTGCGCCGGTTCGCATGAACAATCAGCAGAACGCAAGCTGCCACGCGGTCGATGAAAACGTTACGCTCACCGCACTTGCCGAAGGTGTTGATTTCTTCAAAGCGTTCTTAAAAACATACGATCTGTGATCTTTGAAAAAGCCGTCGCAAGACGGCTTTTTCCTTTGTATTTTCGAAGAAAATATTGCATGGGCGGAGTCGGTTTTGCGTGCTGAAAGGCGTATATCATAGATTGACAAGGCAAATCTGTTTCACTGTGAATGGGGCATATCCCTGTGACCAAGCCGTCAAAAGGGTGTCGTTTTTTCATTGACTTTTTCCGCCGTGTATGATACGCTTATTCCATAGATCAACGCAGAACCCGACGTAAAAAGGAGATTTCATTATGTCCAAACTGCAATATGTAAATGTAAAACAGGGTACCGCGTCCGTCCGCCGTTTCTCCGGCGGTAATACGCTCCCGCTTACGCAGCTTCCGTTCGGTATGGCTGCATTCGCACCGCAGACCATCAGCAATGCGGAATGGTGGTTCTATCACCCGGATCACCGCTCGCTCGAAGGCGTTCGTCTGACGCATCAGCCGAGCCCGTGGATCGGCGATTACGGCACGTTCCTGATGACCCCGCAGGTCAGCACCCCGAAAGATAACGCAGAACAGTTCTGGTCCGCTTACCGCCCGCAGGAGGCAGTTAACCGCCCGGATTATATGAGCGTTCGTTTTCTGCGCACGCGCTGCACCTTTGAAACAACGCCGACCACCCGCGGCGCATATATCCGCCTGAAACTTGACGATACCACCCGCGCAAGTTGGCTCTCGTTCTCCCGTGTAAAAGGCGATTTTGAAGCACGCGTTGTTGACGCACGCCACATCGTCTGCAGCAGCAACGGTCACGACCTCGGTCAGGCAAAGAACTTCCGCACGTATTTCGTTGTTGAATTTGCCGACGATGTTTGCGACGTTGAAAAGAGCACCGTTACTGAGACCGCTGTCCACGCCGCTCTGCTCAAATATGAGTTTGAAGCGCAGATCGCAATTTCGTACGTCAGCGAAGAACAGGCATGGCGCAACCTTGCCCAGGATAAAGTCGAGAACTTCGATGCAGCATGGGCAAATGCCACCAAAGTATGGGAAGACCGCCTTGCACTTATCGATGTTGAGACCGAGACGGAAGAGGAAATGAAGACCTTCTATACCTGCCTCTACCGCACCTTCGTTTATCCGCACAAAGCGTATGAGATCGACGAAAACGGCGAAAACATCCACTATTGCCCGGAAAACGGCGAGATCCTGAAAGGCCGCCGCTATACCGATAACGGCTTCTGGGATACCTACCGCACCGTATATCCGCTCTATTCGATCCTTTGCCCGGATGAATACCGTGAGATCCTCGACGGCTATGTACAGGATTATCGCGATTTCGGATGGCTGCCGAGATGGACCTCCATGGCAGGTATCGACTGCATGCCGAGTACGCTGATCGACGCTGTTATCGCGGATGCCGCAGTAAAAGGCATCGCTGACGGCGAACTGCTGGAAACGGCATTTGAAGGTATGCTCAAACACGCTACCGTAACCTCGCCGCAGCGCTGCTACGGCAGAAACGGCGTTAAAGAATATCTCGAACTCGGCTATGTTCCGTACGACGTTGAGCATCAGAGCGTCAACCTCACGCAGGATGCCGCATACGGCGACTTCTGCATCGCAGAGATCGCGAAGATCCTCGGCAAACCGGAGATCGAGGCAGAGTACCGCAAACGTGCAAAGAACTATGCAAACGTATTCGACCCGAAATACGGCCTGATGCGCGGCCGCGATTCGCAGGGCAATATGCGCGAGACCTTTGACTCCTTCCTTTGGGGCGGCGACTATACCGAAGGCAGCGCATGGCAGAACTCCTTTGGCGTTCCGCATGATATCGACGGCCTTGCTGAACTCTATGGCGGCAAAGAGAAGATGATGGAAAAGATCGACGAGCTGTTCGCAACACCGCCGTACTACTGCGCTGACAACTATGGCGCAGAGATCCACGAGATGACCGAGCTTGCCGCTCTCGACTACGGTCAGTGCGCAATCTCGAACCAGCCGTCTTTCCCGATCCCGTATATCTACGCAATGCTCGGCTGCCCGGAGAAGAGCTCCTACTGGGTCAAGAGACTCTGCAAAGAGACATTCTCCAGCAATCCGTTCGGTTTCCCGGGTGACGAGGACAACGGCACCACCGCCGCTTGGTACATCTTCGGTATGCTCGGCTTCTATCCGTTCTGCCCGGGCAAAGCAGAGTATGTAAACCTCGGCGAAATGTCCGTGAAACGCGCAGCTATCTGCGGCAAAGAATGGGATCCGGCAAAAGAACCGGCATTCATTCCGCACGACCGTTTCGCAAAATAAGCGTCTGCATAAAAAGCCCGCACAGCGCGGGCTTTTTATATCGTATATTTTCTGTAAAATCTCTGCTTTTCTATGGAAAAACTGCCGTGTATATGCTAAAATATCTCTTAGAGATCAATCGGCTTGTGCCGTGAAAGGGAATGTATAATGAACATCACACAGGATATCCTTTATATTGGCGTAAACGATCACGATATCGACCTGTTCGAGGGTCAGTATATCGTTGAAAACGGTATGGCTTATAACTCCTATCTGATCAAGGATGAAAAAATCGCAGTAACCGATACGGTTGACATCCGTTTTGCGGAAACCTGGCTTGCTAATCTGGATGCAGCGCTGGACGGCAAAACGCCGGACTACCTGATCGTACATCACATGGAGCCGGATCACTCGTCGAGCATTCAGCTGTTCGCAGAGAAATATCCGGATGCTGTTATCGTTTCGAGTTTGCAGGCATTCAACATGATGAAACAGTTCTTCGGCACGGACTTTGCTTCCCGCCGCCTTGTTGTAAAAGACGGCAGCACGCTGGAACTCGGCCGCCATACGCTCGCTTTCGTTGGCGCGGCAATGGTTCACTGGCCGGAAGTTCTGATGTCGTATGACACCACCGACAAAGTTCTGTTCTCGGCAGACGGCTTCGGCAAATTCGGCGCACTCGACGTTGAAGAAGAGTGGGACTGCGAAGCACGCCGTTACTACATCGGTATCGTCGGAAAATACGGTCCGCAGGTGCAGAAAGTTCTGCAGAAAGCAGCCGGCCTCGATATCGCAGTTATTTGCCCGCTGCACGGCCCGGTACTGAACGAGGATCTCGGTCATTACCTGAACCTCTATAACATCTGGTCGTCCTATGGCGTGGAATCTGAGGGTGTTACGATTGCGTATACTTCGGTATACGGCAATACGAAAAAGGCGGTTGAAGCGTTTGCAGAAATGCTGCGCGAAAAAGGCTGCCCGAAAGTTGCAGTAAACGATCTCGCACGCTGCGATATGGCAGAGGCGGTTGAGGATGCGTTCCGCTACGGCAAACTCGTTCTTGCAACCACGACCTATAACGCAGAGATTTTCCCGTTTATGCGCGAGTTCATCAATCATCTCACCGAGCGCAACTACCAGAACCGTTCGATCGGTCTGATCGAAAACGGCACCTGGGCGCCGACCGCAGCAAAGGTCATGAAAGAGATGCTGGCGAATTCCAAAAACATCACGATCGCAGAGCCGGTCGTAACGATCCGTTCGGCAATGAACGAGTCGACAAAAGAGCAGCTTGAGCAGCTCGCAGAAGCGATCTGCAAGGCATAAATTATCGTAAAGGCGGAAGGAGGAAACAACATGAAATACGTATGCGAAGTATGCGGTTACGAGTATGACGAGGCAATCGGCGATCCGGATAACGGCATCGAACCGGGTACTGCTTGGGAAGACGTACCGGAAGATTGGGTTTGCCCGCTTTGCGGCGTCGATAAGACGAACTTCTCTGAAGAATAAGAAACTGGAAAACGACCGTCCTCATCTGAGGGCGGCCGTTTGGCGTTTACACAGAAACTAAAACGAGCGCTTTCTTTAATAGAAAGCGCTCGTTTGCTTGCGAAGTTATTTGAAGAAGCGGATCATGCAGAATTCCTGCGGCGCTACCGTAGTGATCAGGTGGCGGCCATCGCGCATAAATACGCTGCCGTCGCCGTTTACAACCTTGGCGTCGGTGAGACGCAGGTTTTCAAATACGAAGCGGTCTTTCGGCGGGATGCAGTCAACGAATACCGAGAAATCGATCACGCCCGCATATTCCCTTTCGGAACGGTTCACGATCGTGAAGATACAGCGGTCTTCTGCCGCTTTGCCGAAGGCATCCTTTCCGCCGAGCGTATAACGCATAATGCCGATGGCATCGTCGCTGAGCTTGACAAAGCAAGCACCGCCGCGGCGAAGCGCAGGCTCCTCGTTGCGCAGTTTGGAAAGAGAAGCGAAGAATTCTTTGAGCTGCGGATCCGACTCTTTGAACGGGCCGCGGTTGAACGGATCTTTGAGTCCGTGCATGCCCTGTTCGTCTCCGTAGTAAATGGATGGGGTTCCCGGAACGGCGAACTGCAAGGCGCCGGCAAGCTTGAACAGCGCACGGCCCTTGTCCAGTTGTTCGTCGGTCAGCTTGACCGATGCTTCTTCTTCACGTGTCATGCCTTCACCCGTAAGACCCGTTGCCAGCACCGTATTGGCGCGCGGCTCATCGTGGCTCGAGAGAAGATTCATCAAAGAGTGGTACATCGGCTGCGGATAGTTCAGCTGCTGGGAGGTGAAGAAGTTGACGAGCGTTTCCGCGTCGGTCTTACCCTGTAAAAAGGCGAGAACGGCGTTTTTGAACGGATAGTTCATAACGGTGTCCAAACCTTTGCCCAGCGCATACGTGCGTTTTCCGCCATAGCTTTCTTTCGTGGTGGCATCTTCCCATACCTCGCCCAACAGCACGCGATCAGGATCGCCGTTTTTGAGAGAGATACGCATCATTTCGATTACATCGTCCGGCAGCTCATCGGCTACGTCAAGACGGATTCCCATTGCACCGAGACGTTTCCAATAGTTGAAAACGCTGTGTTCTCCGGTGATGATATCGCGCTGCCATATCGGATGATGCTCGTTTACCTCAGGAAGCGTGTCAAATCCCCACCAGCACTGATAAGAGTTACGCGTACCGTGGAAAGTGTACCACGAGTAGTAAGGGGATCGCTCACTCTGATAAGCGCCGACGGAAGGATAGTTGCCATGCTTGTTGAAATAAAGACTATCCGATCCTGTGTGCGAATATACACCGTCGATCATAACGCGAATGCCGGCGGCTGCTGCTTTTTCGCAGAGTTCCGCAAAATCCTCCGGTGTGCCGAGGATCGGATCGACATTCTTGTAGTTCGCGGTATCGTAACGGTGGTTGGAGGCTGCTTCCGAAATCGGGTTCAGATACAGCACGCCGACACCGAGCGATACAAAATAGGGAATGGAATCAATGATGCCGCGAAGGTCGCCGCCGTAGAAATCACACGGCGAATAAAAGCGAGAACCATTCACAGGCTTATACAAAACCGGGTCGTCCCAGTTTTTGTGCTCAATCACAGTGCGGCCCATATCCAGATGATACTGAAGACCGCGCTTGAGATTCTCCGGATTGCCGCGTTTGAAGCGGTCCGGGAAGATCTGATACATGGTCTTTCCGCGGAACCATTCCGGCGTATCAAATTCCGCATCATACACCGTAAGCTGGAAGCTTGCCGGCGGCTGATGATAGATTACGCCTTCGCCCTGGGTTCGACCCATCGGCGGTCCGAGGAAAAGCGTTTCGGACGGGGTTTCGATGATGAAGTAATACCATAAAACGCCGGCGGTTTCAGGAACCGTGATGCGTTTTTCCCACATATTTCCGCGGGACATTTCATACTCCGGACTTTCGTTTGGATAAAAGATCTTAATTCGAACCGAGCGGATCGACGGATCGTCTGCGCGAAGTCGAAGAATGACCGTGGTTGATGTTTTTACAGCGCCAAGCGGGTTGCGGAAACAACAGCGCGCGGAATTGTGTTGGATTACCATATAAAAGAAAACTCCCTCCGAGGTTTAAAGAACAAAGCAAGACAAAAACAAAGCCGGAGAGATCGGTCTCCGGCTTTGTCATGGCTTACATTACGCCAGCAGGCTCAAGTACAGATCGCGATATTTTTTAGCAGATACGATGAAGCTGTTGTCAGCGGTCATTGCGTTTTCGATCAGTTTCGCGCGTTTAGCCGGATCTTTGATCGTGTTGAGTGCAAGACGGATAACTTCGAGCATATCGTGTGCATTGTAATTGGTGAACGAGAAGCCGTTGCCCTCGCCGGTGAACTCATTGTACGGGAATACGGTGTCGCGCAGACCGCCGGTTTCACGGACGATCGGCAGCGTGCCGTAACGCAGAGAGATCATCTGCGAAATGCCGCACGGCTCAAATTTAGACGGCATCAGGAACAGGTCGCAGGCTGCGTAAATCTGATGCGACAGAGCGTTGTCGTATGCGATATAAGAGCATACGCGGCCCGGATAAGCAGCTTCCATACCACGGAAGAAGCTCTCGTAAGCCGGATCGCCGGTGCCAAGCAGGATAACAGCAACATCCTCTTCCATGATCTCGTTGAACACGCGCATAATCAGGTCGAAGCCTTTCTGCGAGGTCAGACGGGAGATCATACCGATGAGCGGCGTGGACGGATCAACGGTGAGACCCATTTCACGCATGAGTGCTTTTTTGTTCTCGTATTTGCCGTTCATATCAGCAAGCGAGAAGTGATGTTTCAGGAAACGGTCGGTTTCCGGGTTGAACTCGTTGACATCGATACCGTTGAGGATGCCGCAAACGTCAGCAGCACGTGCATTCAGGATGCCTTCCATGCCGTATGCATAGTATGCGGTTTTGATCTCTTCGGAATAAGTCGGGCTGACGGTGTTGATCTTGTCAGCGTAAACAAGAGCAGCCTTCATGAAGTTTGCGCAGCCGTAAGCTTCGAGGCACTCGTTGTTGTAGTATGCCGGGTCGATGCCGAACCAGTCGCGAACCGTACCGAAGGAGTAAGTGCCCTGATACATCATGTTGTGGATGGTGTAGAGCGTCTTAACGTCTTTGAGTTCGGTTTTCTGATACTGGGTTTTGAGGAGCATCGGGATCATGCCGGTCTGCCAGTCGTTTGCATGGATGACATCCGGGATGAAGCCGAGCTTCGGCAGGGACTCGAGCAGTGCGCGCTGGAAGAATGCGTACTGTTCACCCTCTGCTTCGCCGCCTTTATAGATCGGGCCGCCGAAGTAGTACTCGTTGTCGATGAAGTAGTAGGTGACGCCGTCCATTTCGAGAGATTCGATGCCTACGTACTGGCTTCTCCAGCCGAGGTGAATCCAGAAATCAACGAGGTGCGTCATTTTTTCGCCGTATTTTTTCTTGATGATGTTATGATACGGAAGCATAACACGGACATCAAGACCGAGTGCGATCAGATCACGCGGCAGGGTGCCGATAACGTCGGCAAGACCGCCGGTTTTTGCAAACGGAGCGCATTCGGAGCCGGCAATGAGGACGGATGCGACAGGTTTGTTTGCCATCAGACGTTCGCTCCCTTCGGAATGATTACCGGGTATTCCGTGCTGCCAGCCAGAACGGAGTTCGGACGAACGGTAACTTCTTTATCGAGGATTACGTTCGTGAGCTTGGAGTTCGCGTAAACTTCGCTGGACTGCATGATGATGGAGTTTTTAACAACCGTGCCTTTTGCGATGGTAACGTCACGGAAGATGATGGAGTTTTCAACTTCACCTTCGATGACGCAGCCGGAGCCGATCATGGAGTTTTTAACAACAGCATCTTTGCCGTAACGGGTCGGAGCTTCGTCTTTGATCTTGGTGTAAACTTTGTTGCCACCGAACAGGTCGTTCTGAACGTCTTTCTTCAGCAGGTCCATGTTGGAGGAGAAGTAAGCGGAAGCAGAACGCAGAGCGGTTGCATAGCCTTTGTGCTCAAAGCCGTAGATGCGGAGGTTTTTGATGTTGTTCATGAGAATGTCAACATCAACGGTGTATTTGTCGTGTGCTGCAGCGTCGTCCAGGAGGAACTGGAGAAGCTCTTTTTTCAGCAGGTAAGCGCCAACCGGAACTTTGCTGTAGTCGCCAGCGGTGCCGTGGGTTTTCATGTCAACGATGCGGCCTTCTTCATCGGTCTCAAAGCGAACGTCGGAGAAACGGTCGAGAGATTTGGTGATGCCAGCATCGGTGGAGTACATAACGGTGATATCTGCGCCGCTTGCTACATGGAAATCGAACATTTCTTTGTAGGTATCGGTGTAGATATAGCTGGATTTAGCGAGGAGGACGTATTTCTGCGGAGCACGGCGCAGATACGGAGCAGCGCCCTGCAGGGTGCCGACCTGGCTGCGGTGACCGAAGGAGTTTTCCTGGGAGTCATACGGCGGGAGAATGATCAGACCGTCTTCTTTACGGTTGAGGTCCCATTCTTTACCGGAGCCCAGATGGTCCATCATGGAGTGATAGTTTCTGCGCGGAATAACGCCGATGTTGCGAATACCGGAGTTAACCATGTTGGAGAGAACAAAGTCGATCGAACGGTAACGACCGCCAACCGGGAGCGCGCCGACGCTTCTTTTGCTGACGAGCTCACGGAGATTTACGTTTTCTTCACCGGCATAAATCAAGCCGCATACATTTTTTCTCATATTGTTGTTCCACCTTTATCTAGAGTATTCACGGATGTCCGGATTATTCGTTTGCCTGCGGATACATCATAGCGCCCTCTTCGATAACGGAGTTCGCTTCGATGGTCAGCTGTGCGCCGATAACGGAGATCTTGCCGTCGCCGCCGACTTTGGAGTTTTCCATAATGGTAACGCCTTCGTCGATGATTGCGCGGGTAACCGTGGTGTTAGCGCCGATAACGGTCTGCTGCATGATAACACTGTCTTTAACAACAGCGCCTTTTTCAACAACAACGCCCGGGGAAAGAACGGAGTTTTCAACGATACCGTCGATCTGGCAGCCGTCGCAGATGATGCTGTTGCGAACAGCAGCTTCTTCACCGATGTTGTGCGGCGGGAGGATCAGGTTCTTGCCGTAGATTCTCCAGTTCTCGTCCGAGAGGTCGAGTTCCGGTTTCTCTGCGAGAAGGTCCATGTTTGCTTCCCAAAGGCTGTCGATGGTTCCAACGTCTTTCCAGTAGCCGGAGAACAGGTAAGCGTACATTTTTTCGCCGTTGTTCAGCATGCCCGGAATGATGTTTTTACCGAAGTCGTTGGAGGAGTTCGGATCTTTGCTGTCGTTGATGAGATATTCGCGGAGTTTCTTCCAACCGAATACGTAGATACCCATGGAAGCGAGATTGCTCTTCGGTACCGGCGGTTTCTCTTCGAATTCAACGATCTTGAGATCGGAGTCGGTGTTCATGATGCCGAAGCGGGAAGCCTCTGCCATCGGAACTTCCATAACTGCGATCGTAGCGTCAGCGCCTTTTGCAGCGTGTGCTTCGATCATTTTTTCGTAGTCCATCGTGTAGATGTGGTCGCCCGAGAGGATCAGGATGTACTCCGGATCGTACTGGTCGATGAAGTGGATGTTGTGGAAAATAGCACTTGCGGTGCCGGCATACCATTCACCTTTTTTGCCTCTCTGATACGGCGGAAGTACGAAAGCGCCACCGCTCATGCAGTCGAGGTCCCAGGTAGCGCCGTTGCCGATGTAAGCGTTCAGCTCGAGCGGCTCATACTGGGTCAGAACACCGACGGTATCGATGCCGGAATGGATGCAGTTCGACAGCGGGAAGTCAATAATTTTGTACTTTCCACCGTAGGAAACTGCCGGTTTTGCGCGGTTCTGGGTCAGAGCATAAAGGCGGCTGCCCTGGCCTCCGGCAAGAAGCATTGCAACACATTTTTTCTTCACATTCATGGTTTAGTCCCCCTGTTTCGTGATCGTTTGATTCTCATCAAACATGAAATAGACGGCTGCGAGCAGCGGCATGTGCATTCCGCGCTTGCACCCTATATATGATCGGCGCCGCGGCGTTTTTCTCTGAAAAATCGCCTTTTTGGACGCACAAAATACGCAAAATCAGCATTTTGGGCCGATTAAGCATAATGACCATAATTCTCGTATCCATTATAACACCGTTTATCGATATATTACAATAGGAAAAAGCGAAAAATACGAAAAAAATTCATACTTTTGCCGCACTTTCTGTATCATTTTTCAAAACCACCGTAATAGAAGGAAAAAGCGCCGGCGAAATGCATCGCCGGCGCCTGTGTGGTTCAGATGTTGATTTCAAGTGTTACCGGGCAGTGGTCACTTCCCATGATATCCGAAAGGATTCCGGCATCTTTGAGCAGACCGTTCAGCCGTTTGGAGACGAGGAAGTAATCGATACGCCAACCGGTGTTGCGCGCACGCGACTGGAACATATAGCTCCACCACGAGTAAGCGCCGGTCTTGTCCGGGTAGAAGAAACGGAACGTATCGGTGAAGCCGGCTTCCAGCAGCTCGCCGAATTTTGCGCGCTCCGCATCCGAAAAGCCCGCACTTTCGTGGTTTGTCTGCGGGTTCTTAAGATCTATTTCCGCGTAAGCGACGTTCAGGTCTCCACACACAATGACCGGCTTTTTGGCGTCCAGTGCACAGAGATACGCGCGGAAGTCATCCTCCCAGCGCATCCGATAATCGAGACGTGCGAGCTCGCGCTGGGAATTCGGCGTGTAGACCGTGACGAGGAAGAAGGCGTCGTATTCGAGTGTGATGACGCGGCCTTCATGGTCATGTTCGTCGATACCGATGCCGTAAGTGACGGCGATCGGTTCTTCTTTCGAAAATACTGCAACGCCGGAGTAGCCTTTTTTATCGGCACTGTTATAGTATACGTGATAGCCCGGCGCGTTAATGTCAGCCTGACCCGGCTGCATTTTCGTCTCCTGCAGGCAGAAAACGTCGGCGTTTAATGTGTCAAACGTCTGCTGAAAACCTTTGGTGAGGCAGGCGCGCAGGCCGTTTACGTTCCATGATACGAGTTTCATACGGTTTCTCCTTTATCAAAACAGCCTGCCTTCCGGCAGGCTGTCGATTGTTTTATGCGAGTGCTTTCTCGGAAAGTTCCTGTTCAAACTGGTTGCGGTACAGCGTGTAGTAGTAACCCTGCAGTCTGAGCAGTTCTTCGTGCGTGCCGCGCTCGATGATCTTGCCGTCGCGAACGACGAGGATCAGATCGGCGTGACGGATCGTCGAAAGACGGTGCGCGATGAGGAAGGACGTGCGGTTTTTGAGCAGATGTGCGATCGCATCCTGAATGAGCTGTTCGGTCTTTGTATCGATCGAAGAGGTTGCTTCGTCGAGAACGAAGATGCGCGGATCGGCAAGAACGGCGCGTGCAAAGGAAATGAGCTGTTTTTCACCGGTGGAGAGGCGGTCGCCGCTCTCGCCGACGTTGCTGTCGTATCCGTTTTCCATCGCCATAATGAGATCGTGTGCGGAGACGATCTTTGCTGCTGCTTCGATCTCTTCGTTCGTTGCGTTCAGTCTGCCGTAGCGGATATTCTCGCGGATGGTGCCGGAGAACAGATGCGGGTTCTGCAAAACGTAGCCGAGGCTGCTGTGCAGCCAAAGCTGCGAGCGT
>JBGUUS010000040.1:0-8663 GCA_045133675.1 Oscillospiraceae bacterium
CCGGATGCCGTTATGCTCCGTGCCGAGTGGATGTACGGCTATTACGAAAAAAAGCCGAACTATCTGATGAATATCCTGAATGCCGAAGCATCGGTTGCGTTCAGCTCGCGCCAGTACCGCGGCATCACATATGTAAAAGAAGTCGCGCAGAACATCGATGCAGTAATCAGGCTTCCGGGCGGTGTCTATAACTTTGGCAGCGAGACGCAGAAATCCATGTATGCGATCACAGCGGATTTTTTGAAGCGGATCGGCAAGGACATCGCGCTTTCGGATGCGCCGCCGCGCCACAATCTCTGGATGAACTGCGAAAAAGCACGCAGACACGGCGTGATCTTCAAAAGCGTCGAAGATGCGCTTTTGGCCTGTGCAAAGGACTTAAACCTGCTCAAAGAATAATCTTATAAAAACAGACCGGCGGCACGCAGAAAGCGTACCGCCGTTTTTGTATGTTCAGTCGATTCTTGCGCCGATCGCACGGAAAATGATCTCTGCGTTATACCGGTCAAAAAAGCGCGGTGTGGTTGAATCGTTTCCCGTATCGTACGTCACCAGATATGAGCCCGCCGAAACGTCCTTTTGGATGCATAAAATCTTATCCGTATTGATGATCACGGTTTTCGATTTTCCGGAAGGCGGGATCATCGTTTCCACTTTAACAAACATATCCGTCATCTCCTTTTGTTTTCATCAGTATATCATCCGTACACCTCTTTTTCAAGAGCCGCTGTGCAGACTTTTCTCTGTTCTTTTTTTCGTTTCTATGCTACAATGAACGCAAAGAGATCTGTCACGGGAGGTCACATATATGAAGAAATTTTTCGATAAAGAGCCCATCTGGTTCGCCGTTGTCTGGATCATCGTCTACGTGCTCGCTTTCGGAAACGCCGATTCCCTTTCGTTGGACCTGCTCGGGATTCCGATGCTTCTCACCGTACCGGTCGGTCTGATCCTGTCGCTCGTTTTATACGGGTTTATCCGCAAAAACCGGCTGCAAAACCACGTCGGTCTTTGCCGCATTTCCTGCTATACCGAAGGCACGCTCTTTTTCCTGCCGCTTGTCCTCATCAGCAGCGTCAATTTCTGGGGCGGTGTGCAGTTCTCTGTGCCGCCGCTTCATATCCTCCTCCATATCGTCAGTATGTGCTTTGTCGCCTTTTTGGAGGAATTGATCTTCCGCGGTCTGCTGTTTCAGGGTATCCGCCGTTCGGGTCTTACCGCCGCGATCCTCGTTTCATCGCTCACCTTCGGCGCGGGTCACATCGTAAACCTCGCGTTCGGCGCGCCGCTGTTCGATACACTTTTGCAGCTTGTATACGCCGCCGCGATCGGTTTTTGCTATACCGCGGTTTTCTATACAACGGAGAGCATTCTTCCCTGCATCCTCTCGCACGCATTCGTCAATGCGACCACTGTTTTTGCCGCAGAAGCGGGCGGCGGCCTGCTGCTTTTTTCCACGGTGGTTCAGACCGTTCTCGGTATTTCCTACGGTATCTGGCTTTTTTACTGCCAGAACCGCCGGATCAGGCGCGCCGTTTCGCGCATCCGTGAGATGGAGGTGCTGTTCGACCGTCTCTGCGACGAAATGCTGCATCCGCACAAAAAGCTGCCGGCCTCTCTCGCCGGCGAGCTCAGCCGCCTCACCGATTATTACACGAACGGACAGTGGCAGCACGACTATACGCTCGACGAAAACGGTCTTCTTCCAAAGGATGTAAAGCGCGGTGTTCTCTCGGAGGACGGCGTTTACAACCTGCTCGAACACTTTTCGCGCCAAAACTGAACGCCGGAGGTATTCTATGAATCGAAACGATATTCTCTCCATCCCGCTCGGCATCGGCGAAAGCATTACGTTCAAAAGTGCGGAATAACCGCTTGCCAAAGTGAAACGCTTATGTTATGCTTGTATACAGCAAATTTGTCGGAAAGGGAAAAACGCATATGAATTTTCTTGAGCATCTGATCGAGGAATACCTGCCGTACATCATCTCCGCGCTGGAGATCATGGGCATCCTCGTTGTCGCATGGAGCGGCATCAAGGCTTTCTGGGAATACATCCAGAACGCCTTTATGAAAAAACACTACGCCCTGCAGCTGCATCTCGCTGCCGGTCTTGCAACCGGTCTTGAGTTCAAAATGGCGGCCGAGATCTTAAAAACGGTTCTCGTCCGCGATCTCTCCGAGCTGTTTATCCTGGGCGCGGTCATCCTGCTGCGTGCGATTTTGAGCGTACTCATCCACTTTGAGATGAAACACGCCGAACACGAAGAAAACGAATGAAAAAAGGTGCTGAACCGATCGGTTCAGCTCCTTTTGCTTTTTCTTTCGATTATTCGCCGAGTGCGCGGTGGATGGCAACCATGATCGCACATTCCATACGTTTGCGGAAGAGTTTGCAGCCGTATTCATATACGCCTGTAACCGAGCCGGTTGCGTGGTATGCGTTTGCCGCACAGCCGCCCGAGCAATAGAGTCTTGCCCAGCAATCGCGGCATTCCGGATGCGCATAGACATTGCATGCGGCAAATTCGCTCTGGATCGCCGTGTTGGTAACACCCGTCCAGATATTGCCCAGCAGGAATTTCTCGTCGCCGACGAACTGATGGCACGGATAGAGATCACCCCACGGTGTTACCGCCATATACTCGGTTCCGCTGCCGCAGCCGGAGATGCGCTTATAGATGCACGGGCCGCCGGTCAGGTCGATCATATAGTGATAGAACGTGAACGGGTCCTTTTCCCTGTCCTTTTTGAGCATCAGCTCGGCGAGTTTTTCATACTGCTCCATAACGATCGGCAGGTCCTCGTCGGTGAGTGCGGCTTCGTCGCCCGGCGCGCTGACAACCGGCTCCATGCTCAGCTCGCGGAAGCCGAGGTCGAGCATCTGCTGAACGTCTTTCAGGAAATCCGGGTTTGCGTGGGTGAAGGTACCGCGCATATAGTAGTTCTTGCCGCCGCGTGCTTCCACGAATTTCTGGAATTTCGGAACGATTCTTTCCCAGCTGCCTTTGCCCGCATAGTCAACGCGGTAGCGGTCGTGGATCTCTTTTCTGCCGTCCAGGCTCAAAACAACGTTGCTGCACTCGCGGTTTGCGAATTCGATCACGTCGTCATCAACGAGCACGCCGTTTGTGGTAAGCGTAAAGCGGAAGTTTTTGCCCTTCTCTTTTTCCACACTGCGCGCATACGCAACGAGGTCTTTTACCACCTGGAAGTTCATCAGCGGTTCGCCGCCGAAAAAGTCAACTTCGAGGTTTCTTCTCGTGCCGGAATTTTCGATGAGGAAATCGAGCGCACGTTTGCCGACTTCAAAGCTCATCAGCGCGCGTTCGCCCTGATATTTGCCCTGGCTTGCAAAGCAGTATGCGCAGTTAAGATTGCACGTATGTGCGATATGCAGGCAGAGTGCTTTGACAACGCCTGCGGTTTTCTGCTTGAGCGTGCCTGCCATATCGGCAAAGGTGTCCGGCGCAAAGAGCTTGCCGGATGCTTTCAGGCTTTCGACCTGTGCATAGCACTCTTCGATATCCTTTGCGGTGATATCGTCGCGGCCGGCGAATTTTTCTGCCATTGCCGCAAGGATCTCTTCGCGGGATTTTTCTTCAAAAAGGGAAATAATCTCATATGCGACCTCGTCCACAACGTGAACCGCGCCGGAGCAGACGTCCAGCACGATATTATAGCCGCCGAGCTTGTACTGATGGATCATATTCTATAAACTCCTAACATGAAAAAACGCCGCACAACGGCGGCGTTTTCGCTATGTGCAATTATTTGTTCTCGCACTGCTGATTTGCGATACCGCAGCTGGTTTTGCAAGCAGACTGGCAGGAAGTCTGGCACTCGCCGCAGCCGCCGTTTTTCGCGCTCTCACACAGATTGCGGGTCTCGATAGTTTTGATGTGCTCCATGATAGCACCTCCAAGATTAAAGTTCGGTATTATGTTACCATATTTGCGCCGCAAAGTCAACATTGGGCGAAGAATTTTCGGTTCAAGCGGGTATAATATCGCGCTTTGCCGCCTTTTTCCTTGCTGTCTTACTTTCGCTTTGCTATAATGAAGAAAAAGATTGCCCGTGCGTCACGACACCGACGTGCGGTGCTTCCGCGAATAAACAACGAAAGGATGAAATCCATGCAAACTCTGCAGACCCCGTTTTACACCCTGGAAATCGGCGGCGAAAACGCACTTCTTGTATACCGCAACGCTGCGTTTTCCCGTGCGCTCTCCGGCCCGGTTTTTGAGGTGAACGGTAAAATTCTTGCACCCGTTTTTTCCTCCGTCGCGCTTGGCGCGGTCAAAACGGTGAACAGTGCAGTCAAGGAATACCGCTTTGACGCGGTTTATTCCGAAATGCCTTCGCTCACCCTCCGGCTGTTTTTGCGCATTGCCGAATCTTCTCCGATCCTGCGCTTTTCCTATGCGCTCTCCGGCGACGGCAGCGCATCTCTCACCAAATCCGGCGGCGAAACGCTCGATTACTGCGCGCTCTCCGCTTTGCCGGAGGAACAGCTCACCGAGGTTCGCTTTTCCGAGTTCAACGAACTGCTCCACACCTTCTGCATGAACGAAGTGCCGGTAAAAGAGAGCTTTTTTGATGCAAATCTCTCCGTTATGGGCCCGCTTCTCAACGGAACATCCGGCAATGCAAGCTGGCTTTTGGCCTATGAGCACGGCTCGCAGTATCCGGACGCTTTTGTGGAATTCGCTCTTGATGAAACGCGCAAAGTAACGCTTCGCGCGAAAAAAGGCAACTATCTCTCCGGCACCGTTCTTTCAAAAAACGCTTTCCAAACGATCTGGTTCGATTTCGGCGCGGTATCCGGCGATACCGATGCGCTGGCCGCCGCCTTCCGCGATTTTGTGCTCCACTATATGACAGCGAATACCGAAAGTCGCAAGCCGTATATTTTCTATAACTCCTGGTGCTATCAGGAGCGCAACCGCTGGTGGTACGGCAAATACTATCTCTCCGAAATGAACGAGGAGCGTATGCTCAAAGAGATCGATGCCGCACACGAAATGGGCATCGAGGTCTTCGTCATCGACACCGGCTGGTACGAAAAAACCGGCGACTGGGTCACCGATTCCACGCGCTTCCCGAACGGATTAAAACCGCTGAAAGAACGGCTCGATTCCTATAATATGAAGCTCGGCGTCTGGATCGGCCCGCCTTTTGCTGCGCTTACCAGCAAAGCACACACCGACCTGCCGCACTGCTGCCAGGAATGGAACGGCAAAACGGATGAGCCGTTCCCGATCTGGGAGACCGAGGACAGTAACCTGATGTGCATCGTCAGCCCATATTGGGAGCGCCTTGCCGACACGCTGATCGATATCGCCAAAAAAGACGGCGTCACCTATTTCAAATGGGATGCCATCGGTCAGTACGGCTGCAACTCGCCGCACCACTTCCACGGTGACGAGACGAACTCCGCCGAAGAGCGCGCCGATTCGTATGCATTCCAGATCGGCATTTATATGGAGAAAATCGTCAACAAGATCTGCGCGGAATGTCCGGATGTCATCATCGACTTCGATATCACCGAAGGTCACCGCAGTGTCGGTCTCGGTTTCCTCTCCGTCGGCAAATATTTTCTCATCAACAACGGCCCGTACTACGAAAACTACAACATTCCGGGCGACTATACCGTCACCTGGAACAACATCTTCGTCCATCCGGGCGCACCGCGCACGTGGGTCTGCCGCTCGCCTCTCACGTTTGATAAATGGATCCCGTCCGTCCTGTTTTTGACGCACTATCTGCCGGACGATCCGATCAATTCGCAGGATATCTGCCTGGCTTCGCTCATCCTCGGTCAAAACGGTATCTGGGGTGATCTCCCGGCGATCTCCGATGCCGGCAAAGCGCGCTTTGCCGAGGTGCTTTCCAAATATAAAGCCGTCCGCGACGATATCACCGCCGAATCCGCGATCAAGAGCGGCATGACCGGTTCGGGCTTTGAGTGCTACGAAAAGATCTCGTCCAAAACGAAAAAAGGCGTCGTCTGCGTTTTTGCAACCTTTGCCGGTACCTTCCGCTATATCACCGAAAAACAGACCGATCCCGCCGTATGGACCTCCGTTTCGGCAAAGGTAACGCCGCTTAAAAACGGCACCTCGCTCATCGAGATCACCTTCAGCGAGCCGGGCGCGGCAATGGTCTTCTTTGGTGCATAATCTCTTGCGCAATTCACCGATTTGATGTATGATAAGACTTACCGAACATTTTGAAGAAAGAAGGTATTTTCATGTACAACGAATGGTCACTTGACATCCTGTACAAAGGAATTGACGACGAAAAGCTCGCCGCCGATATGGCACGCCTGGAAGAAGTCATTGCCGAATACAAATCCGCAGTCAATGCGCTCAGCCCGGAAAACCCGGCCGAGGAGCTCAAAAAGGTTGTTCTCATCAGTGAAGAAATGACCGTGCTCACCCGCCGTCTCGCCGGTTATTTCAGCCTCCGCCGCAGCGCGAACAGCTCCGACTCCGAAGGTGCGCGCTATATGACGAAGATCCAGAGCCTGATGGCTTCCACCGCCAAAGAGAACGTTATGTTCCAGAAATACGCGGGCAAGCTCGAAAACCTCGATGCAATCATCGAAAACGACGAACTTTTGAGCCAGTACAAATTCTACTTCGCGCAGGTCAAAAAGGCCGTTTCCCACAAGATCGGCGATGAAGCCGAAGCGGTTTTTGCACAGATGAACATCTCCGGCGGCCGCGCATGGAGCGACCTCACCGCGCACCTCGCCGCAACGGTCGAAGTTGAGTATAACGGCAAAACCACCACGCTTCCGGCGATCCGCGGTCTTGCCGACAGCGACAGTGCCGAAGAGCGCAAAGCCGCTTATGAAGCGGAGCTCGCCTGCTACAAAAAGATCAAGGACCCGATCGCATTCTCGCTCAACAGCATCAAAGCGCAGGTAAACCTCGAAGCAAAGCTCCGCGGCTTCGAAAACCCGCTCGCTATGACGCTTGATCAGTCCCGTATGCAGAAGGAAACGCTCGACGCCATGCTGCAGGCAATGCGTGAAACGCTTCCGAAATTCCGCGCATACTTAAAGCACAAGGCAAAACTGCTCGGCTACAAAAACGGTCTGCCGTGGTACGAGATCCTCGCACCGATCGGCAGTGCGGAAAACAGCACCACCTACACCGTTGAAGATGCGCACAAATACCTCGTTGAACACTTCAATTCCTTTGCGCCGGACCTCGCCGAAATGGTCGACACCGCGTTTAAAGAGGAGTGGATCGATTTCTATCCGCGTTCCGGCAAAGTCGGCGGCGCGTTCTGCTCGAACCTGCCGTTCGTCGGCCAGAGCCGCATTCTCACGAACTTCTCCGGTTCCTTCGGCTCGGTTGTAACGCTTGCGCACGAGCTCGGCCACGCTTACCACGGCCAGCAGATCCAGGATCACCGTCCGCTCAACACCGGTTATACGATGCCGGTTGCCGAGACGGCTTCGAACTTCAACGAGCTGATCATCGTCAACGACGCGATCGAAAAAGCGACCGGCGAAGAGAAGATCATGCTGATCGAAAGCCAGATCCAGGACTGCACGCAGATCATCGTCGATATCTACTCGCGCTTTTTGTTTGAGGATGAAGTCATCCGCCGCCGCAACGATACCTTCCTCTTTGCAAAAGATCTCGAGGAGATCATGCTCAACGCACAGAAAGAGGCATTCGGCGACGGCCTTGATCCGGAATATCTGCATCCGTATATGTGGTGCTGCAAGAGCCATTACTACCGCCCGAACCTGAGCTATTATAACTTCCCGTATGCATTCGGCGGTCTGTTCTCGCGCGGCCTTTACGCCAAATATCTCGAAGAGGGCGAAAGCTTCCTCCCGAAATACCGCGCACTCTTGAAAGCCACCACCGTTGATACGGTTGAGCACGTTGCAGGCATTGCCGGCATCGACCTGACCCAGCCGGACTTCTGGCGCACCTCTTTGAAGATGATCGCCGACCAGATCGACCTCTTCATCGAAGAAACCAGCAAATAACCCGCATAAGAAAAGAAAAAGGATGGGCTTTAAGCCCATCCTTTTTTTGATTTCTCCTCATATATTCAGCAGGATAAGTGCCGCGGTGATCGCGCCGAGCGCGACCCACTGCTTCGTTTTCAGCCGTTCGCGGAAGAAGAACAGTCCCGCAAGCGTAACGAGCAGGATCGTTGCCGCGTTATACGTCGGGTATGCGATGATCGCGTCGACCGAACCGAGCGCCGCAAGCAGGAATTTCGCCGAAAAGAAATTCGGAATACCGACGAGCAGACCGAACAGGATCTCCCATTTTCCGATCGGCTGTTTTCGGATAATCAGCATCGCGCCGCTCAGCAAAAGTGCCGTAGTAAATGTGAGCGCTAAAAAGGCCGCCGAGTGGCTCGTTTCGCCGTACTGCTCAAACACCTTCGCGAGTGTGTCGCCGCAGCCGCCCATCAAAAGCAGGATCAGCAGCAAAATCGGCGTGCCCGTCTTTTCGCCGCTTTTTTCAAAGTTCACCAGCACGATCGCGCCAATCGCGAGCGCCACACCGATGATCTGCAGCACACCCGGCACCTCGCCGAACAGCAAAACCGAGAGCAGGATCGGGATCAGAAGCCCAAGCTTCGAAAACGTCGCCGTCAGCACGACGCCGCATTTTTTCACG
>JBGUUS010000041.1:0-32799 GCA_045133675.1 Oscillospiraceae bacterium
ACCGGCTCTTCCGAACTTTCCTGCTCTTTCGAACTTTCCTCGAGATCGCTTGCATTGATTCCGCCGATCTCGTCGCTTTCCTCCGGCAGAGTTGCCGCCGGATGGCAGGAACAAAGCAGAAGCAGAATCACTCCCAAAAGCAAACTCAATACTTTACATTTACGCATACAGATCCTCCTTTTCCGTTTTGGTATTTTCTGCAATTTCATTATAACACATCGCACAGCTTTCGACAATGCTTTTTTCGAAATCCGCTGTTCTCTTCAGCAAAAAGGACGAACCTTCCGGTTCGTCCTTCGTGTTCTATTCTTCGCAGAACAAAAGTAATTCTGCCAATATCTCATTTGAAACCAGGAAGCCTTCTGCGGTCAGCCGGACTTTTTCACCGTCATCCGCCGCGAGGCCGCTTTCGCAAAGGCGGCGCAGAAACATTTCTGCCTGTCTGCGTTTTCGCGGAAGAACCGCGTTCATCATCTCTTCACGCAGCACACCTTCTGCAAGCCGAAGCCCGAGCATGAGCCGTTCCTCGTCCGTCTGCGCATCCGCCTCAAGCAGTTCGATATCCGAAAAATCGCCGTTTTCCGCCGCAGTACAAAACGATTCAAGCGACGGCACGGACGCAAAGCGCTTACCGGCAAAGCAGGAATGCGCCGCCGCGCCGATGCCGAAATACGGCTCCTCTTTCCAATATTTCAGGTTATGCCGGCTTTGATAGCCTTCCTTTGCAAAATTCGAGATTTCATACTGCAAAAAGCCATGCTGCGCAAGTGTTTGCACCGTCTGCAAATACATCTGCGCGAGTTTTTCCTCATCCGGACAGTGCGCAAGCAGCGGACTTCCGTTATACGGCGTTGCTTCTTCGACTTTGAGCATATATGCCGAAATATGCGTTACCGGAAGTGATACCGCGGTTTCCAGCGTTCTTTGCAGGCTTTCCTCCGTCTGATACGGCACGCCGAGCATCAGATCCAGCGAGATATCGTCAAATCCGGCGCGTTTCGCCGCGCGGATCGCCTCTTTCGCCTGTTCCGCACTGTGCCGCCGCCCAAGCGCAGTGAGTTCCTGCTCATCAAACGACTGCACACCGACCGAAAGGCGGTTGATACCGCTTTCTCTGAGCGCAATAAGCCGTGCTTCGTTCAGCGTGTTCGGATTCGCCTCCATACTCACTTCGCCGCAGAGTGAAAAGCGAGCGTGTGCTTCCTCCACGATCCGTCCGATCTGTCCGGGCGAAAGCAGACTCGGCGTTCCTCCGCCGAAATAGAGCGTATCCGCCTCACATCCGTGCGCCGCAAATTGCCGCATCCGCAAAATCACAGCGTTTACATACCGGTCGGCATCCGCTTTGCGGTAATCCTGCGAATAAAAATCGCAGTACGGGCATTTCTTCGCGCAAAACGGCACGTGCACGTACAGCCCGATCTTATCCATTCTTCGCCTCTTTCAGCGCATTTGCCAACGTGATAAACTGTTCAAGCGTCAGTTCCTCGGCGCGCGCCGTCGGTTTCAGTCCACAGGCTTCCAGACAGCCCGCCACCTGCTCTTTGCTCATCGAGAGCGCACCCGCAAGCGGATTCGGCAGTGTTTTTCTTCTCTGCGAAAAGGCCGCACGAATCACGCGGAACAGGAACGCTTCGTCCGTTACACCGTCGCGCAGTTCTTTGCGTACATCCAGGCGGATTACGCTGGAATCAACGTTCGGTGCCGGCATGAAGCTGCCGCGCGAAACGTGGAACAGAAGCGACGGTTCGCTGTAATACCGCACAGCCGCCGTTACCGCACCGCACTGGCGCGTGCCCATCTGTGCACAAAGGCGCTGTGCCGCTTCTTTCTGTACCATAACAGTGATCGAGGTAATCGGCAGGCGTTCTTCCAACAGGTGCATCAAAATCGGCGAGGTGACGTAATACGGCAGGTTTGCACAAACGGCAACATCCATTCCCGCAAATTCCTCTTCGATCACTTTTTTCAAATCGACATCCAATACATCGGCATTGATAATGCGGATATTGTCGTATCCGGCAAGCGTTTCGTCAAGCACCGGCAAAAGCTTTTCGTCGATCTCGATGACAACGACCTTGTCCGCACGTTTGGCAAGCTCTACGGTCAGTACACCGAAGCCGGCGCCGATCTCGATAACGCCGCATCCTTTTTTTGCGCCGCCCATTTCCGCGATACGCGGGCAAACACTCGGGTTAATCAGAAAGTTCTGACCGAGCGATTTTTGGAACGTGAAGCCGTATTTGCGGCAAAGTTCCTTCACAGTTCCGATATTCGAAAGGTTATCCAAAGCGATACCTCCAGTTTTACATAGTTCTCATTTATTGTACCATAAACAAACCGAAAGCACAATATCCGCCTTCAAAAAGCTCATATTGTGGTTTCAAAGCGAATGGCGCACAATATATTGTGCTTTATAGTTTTTGCCATTTGTATTACCCGCACAGAAAACAAGAAAAAAAGGCCCGTAAATTCGACAGATATGCGGTTTGAAACGCAAGCCGGTTTGTGGTATGATTATAAACAAGAGTCGGGCAGATTCTGCCCGATACCAAATATTTCGCAGGAGGATAACCTTACATGGTATTTGTTGCTTCAAAATGGTGTGATTCCATCGACGTCCGCGATTTCATTATGAAAAACTATTCGCCGTACGTCGGTGATGACTCCTTCCTCGCTCCGGCAACCGAGCGTACCAAAGCTCTTTGGAACAAAGTCAGCGATCTGATGAAGGAAGAGCGTGCACGCGGCGGCGTCTATGATGTCGACGTTAACCACATCTCCACCGTCTCCGCACACGACGCAGGCTATATTGACCAGGATCTCGAAACGATCGTTGGTCTGCAGACCGATGAACCGCTCAAACGCGCTGTTATGCCGTACGGCGGTTACCGTCTCGTTAAAAGCTCGCTGAAAGCATATGACCGCGAAACCGATCCGAAAATGGACCGCATTTTCAAACACCGCAAAACCCATAACGACGGCGTATTCGATGCATACACCGACGAGATGAAACGCGCACGCCACTCCGGCATCGTTACCGGTCTGCCGGACGCATACGGCCGCGGCCGTATCATCGGCGACTACCGCCGCGTTGCTCTTTACGGTGTTGACCGTCTGATCGAAGAAAAGAAAAAGGCGCTCAAAACCGAGCTCGTATTCGATATTATGGACTCTCCGTCCATCCGTCTGCGTGAAGAAGTTGCTGAGCAGATCCGTTCTCTTGAAGAACTCAAGGTTATGGCTGCAAAATACGGCTTCGATATTTCCCGCCCGGCACAGAACACGCAGGAAGCAATCCAGTGGGTATACTTTGCTTATCTGGGTGCTGTAAAAGAACAGAACGGCGCTGCAATGTCTTTGGGCCGTGTTTCCACCTTCCTTGACTGCTATGCACAGCGCGACCTCATGGACGGCGTATTCACCGAGGAACAGATTCAGGAATTTGTTGACCACTTCATCATGAAACTCCGCATGGTTCGCTTCCTGCGCACCCCGGCATATGATGAGCTGTTCTCCGGCGACCCGACCTGGGTAACCGAGTCTCTCGGCGGTATGGCTACTGACGGCCGCACCATGGTCACCAAAATGACCTTCCGTTTCCTGCACACGCTCATCAACCTCGGTCCGGCTCCGGAACCGAACCTCACCGTTCTTTGGAGCGACCGCCTGCCGATGAACTTCAAAAAATACGCGGCTAAGATCTCCATCGAGACCTCCTCGATCCAGTACGAGAACGATGAGCTGATGCGTCCGAAATTCGGCGACGACTATGCAATCGCTTGCTGCGTTTCCGCAATGCCGGTCGGCAAACAGATGCAGTTCTTCGGTGCGCGTGCAAACCTCGCAAAAGCACTGCTCTATTCGCTCAACGGCGGCCGCGATGAAAAATCCGGCGAACAGATCGGTCCGATGATCGCTCCGGTTGGCGACGGTCCGCTCAACTATGACGAAGTTACCAAACGCTTCGACAACATCTGCGATTGGCTCGCTCGTCTTTACATCAACACGCTCAATATCATCCACTATATGCACGACAAGTACTGCTATGAAAAGCTGCAGATGGCGCTGCACGATGAACACATCGTCCGCACGCTCGCTTGCGGTATGGCAGGTCTCTCCGTCGTAACCGACAGCCTTTCCGCGATCAAATATGCGAAAGTTACGCCGATCCGCAATGAAGACGGTCTGATCATCGACTTCACGATCGAAGGCGATTTCCCGAAATACGGCAACAACGATCCGCGCGCCGATGAGATCGCCGTTCACCTCACCGAGATGTTTATGAAGAAGCTGCGCAAAAACCGCACCTACCGTGAGAGCATCCCGACGATGTCGATCCTGACGATCACCTCGAACGTCGTATACGGCAAAAAGACCGGTTCCACGCCGGACGGCCGTAAAGCAGGCGAACCGTTTGCACCGGGCGCAAACCCGATGCACGGCCGCGACACGAACGGCTGCGTTGCTTCGATGAAATCCGTTGCGAAGATCCCGTACGAGCTCTCCGAGGACGGCATCTCCTACACCTTCTCGATCGTTCCGGGCGCACTCGGCCGCGAATACGACGAACAGGTCCGCAACTTCATCACGCTGATGGACGGCTACTTCCTCGAAGACGGCCACCACATCAACGTAAACGTACTGAACCGTGAAGTTCTTCTCGATGCGATGGAGCATCCGGAGAACTATCCGCAGCTGACGATCCGTGTATCCGGCTACGCGGTCAACTTCATCAAGCTGACCCGCGAACAGCAGATGGATGTCATCAGCCGTACGTTCCATACGAAATTCTGATCAAACGCATCAAGCGCCTGTCCTTTTGGACAGGCGCTTTTGTATGAACTTAAAATACACAAAAAATGTCCTCGCTTCGATGAAGCGAGGACATTCGTTTTTAAGAAACAACCTTTTTCGAATACCACTTCGTACCTTTGAAGCGGACCTTAAACACGATTGTTTTCAAAATCCACTCCAGACCCATCGCAACCCAGACACCGTTGATGCCCAGACCGAGCGGAAGCGCCAGCACATAACCAACGCCAACACGCATTACCCACATGCAGACAAGCGATGCCACCGACATAAATACGGCGTCGCCTGCGGCAAATATCGTTTGCGGCAAAATGTTGGCGCCACCCCAGAACAGAGGCAGGAACAATGTGCCGATTACCATCAGCGGCAAAATCAGCGGTGCTGTTTCCGGTTCCGGCGCGTACATCTGCAGCATAACCGGCAACATCGGAATGATGATGAGCGCAGATGCTGTTACCATAGCATTGCCGAGCCAGTCAAGACGCGAACCGTAATGCTTCGCCAGATCGATGCGGTCTGCACCGACGCACTGTCCGATGACTGTGAGCGCAATCGCCGCAACCGCAAAGCCCGGTGCAGTCGCCAGCATGAACAGCGAGTTAGCAATGGCGTTCGCCGCAATCGCCGCTGTACCAAGCTTAACCATATAAGCCTGCGCGATAATCGTGCCGCCGTTATAGAACATCTGCTCAGCTGCAAACGGAATACCCATTTTAAAGATAGACTTCTGAATCGTCTTGTCAAAACGGAAAATATCACGCCAGCGAACGCGCAGATCGTCACGTTTTTTCAAAAGGAACCAAAGCGCAGCGACAACGCCGATCACACGCGCAAGGAAATACGCCAAAATCGTTCCGAAAATATCGAGGTGCATGACGTTCAAAAACAGAACGCTCAGAACAAGGAACACCGAGTTGATGATAACGGTAAGATACAGACAGCCTTTCGAATCACCAAGACCGCGCAAAACGGAGAATGCCGCCTGGAAAATGCCGAACATAACGTATGTAACGGAATGACCGACGAGGTACAGAATTGCTTTATCGCAGATGACATTGCCTGCCGAACCGAACAGACCGTAAACCATCGGGTTTGCCAGTGCAATCTGCAAAATCATGATAATAAACGCTACGCCAACCGTCGATGTTACCGTCTGACCGGCAGCAAGATTGACCTTTTCCTGGTCTCCCTTACCTTTATACTGCGCTACGACAACGGTACCGCCATTCGCCGTTGCGCAATAAAGCGACATCGACAAAAACAGAATCGGGCCGACAAGACTGACTGCCGAGACAGAATCCTGGCTTGATGCGCTGATCATTGCCGTTGCCAGCATCTCAATCAGATAGATTGAAACCTGGTCCAGAACGGACGGACCGAGCAGGCGGAAGAACTTTTTGTGCGAGAACATCGGTGTAGAATACTGCTTATCAAAAAAGCGGTTGATCGCATGCAGCGGTTTTTTTAAGAGAGTCATACCGTAACGGCTCCTTTAAAATGATATTGATTAGGAAACGAGCTTATTGGCGTACCATTTCTCGCCTTTGAAGCGGATACGGAACGCGATCGTTTTGACGATCCATTCAATTCCCATTGCAACCCATACACCGTTGATGCCAAGGCCAAGCGGCAGTGCCAGCAGCCAGCCGAGACCGACACGGACAACCCACATCGCAACGAGCGATACGATCGAAGTATAGTTTGCGTCGCCGGCCGCACGCAGTACGCTCGGCATAATGTTTGCATTCGCCCATACAAACGGCATGAACGCACAGCCGATGAACATAAGCGGATAGATAAACGGTATTGTGTTCGCTTCAGGCGAATACATCAGGAGCAGAATCGGCGTAAGCGGCAGCATGATCACAACGGAGAGCGTGTTGACTGCGTTGCCGAGCCACATCAGACGGCTGCCGTAGCGTTTTGCCAGCGGAATATCGCCTGCACCAATGGACTGACCGATGATCGTGAGCGCGGTGGAAGAAACCGCAGTACCGGCTGCATAGAACAGCGAGAACAGCGAGTTCGCAATGGCGTTTGCCGCAACCGCGATATCGCCGAGGAATACCATATAAGTCTGTGCAATCAGCGTGCCGCCGTTGAAGAAGCACTGCTCAATTGCAAACGGAATGCCCATCTTGAAGATCGCTTTCTGCATACCGCCATCGATCTTGAAGATATCCGAAAAACGAACGCGGATATGACCGTGTTTGCGCATAACGGCGATCATAGCGGTCAAACCGCCGATCACGCGCGCAAGCGTAAACGAAAGTGCCGTACCCATTACGTCGAGATGCAGGATATTCAGGAAGATGAAGCTCAGAACGAAATGAACAACGTTGATGACAATCGTCAGAACCAGACAGGTTTTCGATTCACCCATACCGCGCAGGATGCAGAAGCCGGAAATATAGAGCGTAAACGGAATAAACGAAATACCCATACCGACCAGGTATTCAACCGCTTTTCCGCAGATGGATTCACCAACTGTGCCGAAAAGCAGATCTACAATCGGTTTTGCACCGATTGCAACGATTCCTGCAACAGCAAAGCCTACGATGATCGTCGAGAAAATCGTCTGACCTGCCGCATGACGGAGTTTGCTCTCTTCGCCGCCGCCTTTATACTGTGCAACAACGACCGCGCCGCCGTTTGAAATCGACGTAAACAGCGTCATCGTCAGATAGACAAGCGGACTCACCAGACTGACCGCCGAAACGGAGTCCTGACTCGAAGAACTGATCATAGCAGTGGTAAGAACCGCTATGAGGAACATGAAAAACTGATCGATTATTACCGGACCTAAAATTCCAAAGAATTTGCCCGAGGAAAAAAGATGACTGCTGTAATTGTCATCTATAAATTTGCCGATCTTTTTAAACAAAAAAATCGCCCTCCCTTTACATAATGAGCTTCCTCACTCATTATACCACGGGCGGGCAATTTGTAAAGATATTTTATTAACTAAGACTCAATTTATATTCCGAGCTTATTGCTGTACCACTTGGTACCTTTAAATCGGATGCGGAAAATCACAGCTCTTATCGCCCATTCCGTGCCGAATGCGATCCATACACCGTTTAATCCCAGTCCAAACGGGATAGCGAGCAAATAACCCAGACCGATACGGATCCACATACAGATCATCGAAACGACTGTCGTGTAGTTTACGTCGCCTGCTGCGCGCAGTGTGTAAGGCATTACCGCGGAACCCGCCCAGAAAACGAGCTGGAATCCGCAGATGATAAACAAAATCGGATAGATCAGCGGTACGGTTTCCGGCTGCGGAGAATAAAGCGTCAGAAGATACGGCGAAAGCGGCAGTAATACCGCCACCGAAAGCGCCGAAGCGGCAGTGCCGAGCCATACGAGGCGTTTGGCATATCTCTTGGCAAGCCCGATATCACCCGCACCAACGCACTGGCCGACGATCGTTACCGTCATGGACGCAACCGCATTGCCCGATGCAACAAATACGTTGAGCATCGAGTTCGTGATCGCATTTGCGGCAATCGCGGTACTGCCCAGGGTTACAAGGTACATCTGCGAGATAATACCGCCGACGGAAGCAAGCACGTTTTCGGATGCAAACGGAACGCCCATTTTGATGATCAGCTTGATAAGTTTGCCGTCGGGTTTTATTACATCGGACATCGTGAGACCGAGATGTCCGTTCTTCTTAAAGAGCTCAATTACCGCAACGGCTGCGCCGAGAGCACGCGCAATCGCGAGCGCCAGAATCGAACCGAGGATATCAAGATGAAGAAGATTTAAGAACACGAACGAAAACGCAAAGTTTGAAAAGTTAATAATAACCGTGAGTCTGAAACAGGTTTTCGAATATCCCATGCCGCTGAGCACGCAGAAGCTCGCATGGTAGAGCGCATAGGTAATGAACGTAAGCGACTGACCGATAAGATACTCCTTGATCTTATCGCGGATGATGAGTTCCGCGCTCGCATAGATCGTATCGACCAGAAGCGGCGCAAAAATGCAGATGATCGCCATAACGGATGCCGAAATGGTGAACGCGATCAAAAGCGCCTGACCCGCCGTCTTTCTCGTCCGTTCCTCGTCGCGTCTGCCTTTAAACTGTGCTACTACGATGGCACAGCCGCTGCCGACGCATAAAAAGAGCGTCTGAAAAAACCAGCTCAAGCTTCCGCAAAGGCTTACGGCGGATACGGATTCCTGACTCGAAGAACTGATCATAGCCGTGGTGAGCACGTTCATAAGATGCAGGAAGAACTGATCCGCGATGATCGGGAAAAGAATCCCGAAAAACGCACCTGCGGAAAACAGTCTGCTTCCGAACTGATGTTCAAAAAATCGTTTGATACTTGCAACCATATTGCTTTCCTCCCGCTTGCTGTCAAGCTGTTTCGACCTCATTATACATCACTGTTCAAAAAAGTAAAGAGAAAGCGCCCGATTTTTTAAAGCGAACCGAAAGAGCGGACGAGTTGCGTTTTTTTGCAAGGCTTCATAGGATAAAGCAAGATCCTAAAACAAAAGGAGTCGTTCGCCATGGCCAAACCAACCGTTCTGATCGCCGGCGGTGATCTGCGCCAGTATTATCTCGCACAGATTCTCGCCGATGATCACATCGTATATACCACAGGACTCGAAAAATGCGACCCGGTTTGTGAAACGGAGCTTTCGCCCGGCTTGCTGCATACACTTTCTCCGCTGGATGCAATCATTCTTCCGATGCCGGTTTCTTCCGAACCCGGCATGCTCAACACACCGTATTCCGCCGCACATATCTCCGTGGAGAAAATTCTCGCCTGTGCCGACAGCAATACCGCCGTTTTCGGCGGCAAAATCGACAAATCGCTCACCGATATGCTGGAACGGCGCCATCTTTTCTATACCGATTACTTAAAAAGCGAGCCGCTCGCCGTACGGAATGCCGCTGTAACCGCGGAAGGTGCAATCGGCATTGCAATCGAATCCATGCCGCGCACGATTGACGGCGCCAACATCCTTCTGCTCGGATACGGACGGATCGGCCGTCTGCTTTCGCAGAAACTCCGTCTGTTGGGCGGTCGTGTAACCGTTGCCGCACGCTCGGCAGAGGCGCGCGCCTGGGCACAGGCGGAAGGCTGCCGCACCGCTGAAATCGCACAGATGGATGCGCTGCTGCCGAACGCGGAACTCATTTTCAACACGGTCCCGTCGGAAATTCTCAACAGCGACCTGCTCTCTCTGTTGAAAAAAGACTGTCTTCTCATCGATCTTGCATCACTCCCGGGTGGATTCGACCTGCTCTGCGCGCAAAAAATCGGTCTGCGCAGTATTCGTGCGCTCTCGCTTCCCGGACGCACCGCGCCGTATACTGCGGCCGAGATCATTGCCGACGAAATCCGGAGAACCGAAAAAGAGAGGAGGCTCCTCGTATGACACGCATAAAACTCGGTTTTGCGATTACCGGTTCGTTCTGCACGTTCCGCCAAAATCTCGATCTGATGCGCACACTTTCGGAGGAATACGATATTCTCCCGATTTTCTCACATAACGCAGCCTCACTGGACACACGGTTCGGCAAGGCGGCGGATCATATTGCCGAGGCGGAAGAAATCTGTAAACGCCGCGCAATCCGAACCATTCCCGATGCCGAACCGATCGGCCCGAAAGGTCTCACCGATATTCTGCTCGTTTCGCCGTGCACCGGCAATACACTTGCCAAACTCGCGTTTTCCATCACGGATACACCCGTTACCATGGCGGTGAAATCCCACCTTCGCGGCAAAAAGCCGGTCGTGGTTGCGGTATCCACAAACGATGCACTTGCCGGAACCGCCAAAAACCTCGGTTCTCTGCTGAATATGAAGCACTACTTTTTCGTACCGCTGCGCCAGGATGACCCGCAAAAGAAGCCAACTTCGCTCGTTGCCGATTTTTCCCGGGTACCGCAGACGCTCCGCGCCGCCAATGAAGGTGTGCAGATCGAACCGATCCTGCTGAATTTTTCTTAAAAAACGCAACAGCGCCCATCCTGACGGATGGGCGCTGTATCATATGATTATCAATCAGTCTTCAAGGTGTCTGACAATGTCACCAACGGTTTTGATGGTAGCGAGAACTTCGTCCGAAACCTCTACATCAAAATCGTCTTCCAGAGACATCGTGATGTCAGCGAGATCCAGGGAATCCGCACCGAGATCATCTACCAGAAGCGAGTCCATCGTAATGTCGTCCTCGTCGATATCCAGCTGATCTGCAAGAATTGCTTTGACTTTTTCAAAAACCATAACTGCAACCTCCTTTTGTCGGGAATGGATCTATATTATACCCTGCGGTATAATAATCGAAAATGCGGAGGAAATTTCCTCTTGCTCTTTATTATATCGGCTGACTATGCGGAATGCAATATCTTTTTCGCCGATTTTCCGTAGTGCCGAAAAAGAATATCGAAATCGCGATATTTTTGCCCGTTTCGCTCTTTTTTAGCAAATCAGTCGACACTTCTGACGATATTGTTGATCCATACGCCTTTTTTGATCAGAATGAATCCGAGAACAACCTTGATGATCTCCAACGACTGTACCGTCAGATAAAGCAGAACGATCGGCATAGCCGTAAAATTCGCGAGAATAAAAGCAACCGGGAACGAAATCAGCCATGTAAAGCCGCAGTCGAAACACATCGTGATAAACGTCTTTCCGCCGGAGCGCATCGTGAAGTAACAGCAGTGCGAGAACGAGAACAGCGGCATCATTGCCGAAACGATCCACAGGAATTCCGTCGCCATCCATTTAACTTCCGCAGAGGTGTTGTAAATCTCCGGAACAAACGGTGCGCAAAGCGCCATCAAAGCGCCCATAACAAAGCAGGAGGCAATCGAAAGCGCCATTGTGCGCGATACGCTCAGCTTCGCCTCTTTGATCTCGTTTGCGCCGAGATGCTGACCGACAACAATCGCAAGCGCGTTGCCCATCGAGAGGAAGATAACGTTAAAAAGGTTTGCGATCGTCGACGAAATGTTCTGTGCCGCAACAACATCCAGGCCGCGGACGGAGTAGCACTGCAGTGTCATAGCAACACCGAGCGACCACAGGAATTCGTTGATCAGAAGCGGCGCGTCCTTTTTGACGATATCCTTGAAAAGTGCAAACGGGATGCGCAGGCTCTTGTACGCACCGATAATGAACGGGAAAACGTTCTTTTTCACGTGCGTGAACACAACGATAACCGCAGCCTCAACGAAGCGGGAGAGAACCGTTGCAATTGCCGCACCGGCAACACCCATCGGACCGAACCAAAGGAACGAAAGACCTTCGTTACCGAAGATAAGAATGTAGTTGAATACAAGGTTAATGAGAATCGCAAGAATGGACGCAAACATCGGCAGCTTCGTCTCGCCCATTTCTCTGAGCGTGCTGCCGTACGACTGCGAAACAGCAAACGGCAGAAGACCAACGAGCATAATCAGGAAATATTCCACACCGTAGTGCAGCGTTGCCTCAATATCCGCCGCAGAAGTACCTTCCGCCAGATACATCGAGATGAGCTCTTTCGGGAAAACGGTGAATACGACACCGGCGATCAAAAGCATCGCAACCGCAATGTAGTTTTTCATACGGAAGCAATAGCGGATACCCTTTACGTCTTTTGCGCCGGCATACTGTACGGCAAAAATACCGGCACCGGCAAGACCGCCGAAAATACAGAGGTTAAAGATAAACAGAAGCTGATTTACAATTGCAACTGCGGACATCTGCAGCGTGCCGACCGAACCGATCATAACGTTGTCAACGAGACTGACGACGTTTGTTACGGTGTTTTGAATAATCAGCGGGACGAGGATCGAAATGACCTGGCTGTAAAAAGCGCGGTCGCCGATCAGATTATGACGAAGGCGTTGGATACGGGTCACGACAGGATTCTCCTTTATATACGGTATTTTTTTAACTATACCATAAAAAAACGCAAAGCGCAATTATACATTTGCCGGAAACAGCTTTTCTGTCCGCTTCACAGTTTTTATCTCCTCAGCCGTTGCTTTTTCCTCTTCAGATATGATAATATGATATAAATAAGTAAAATCCAAAACGCAGGAGGATCAGCCATGAAATCCCTGACCAGGCAGGAAGTCAAAAACGTAATCGAAGGAAAGCGCACCACTGAACGTATTCCGAATATCTGCAATTTCTGGATCAGCCCCAACAGCTTTCCGGGACAGGAAAAAGAAATGAAGGCGTGGCTCGACAGCCAGCCTTACGATGTCGATATCCAGTTGATCAATATGCCGTCCATTGCAACCGGAACACCGGAAGACCCGGAGTATTGCTGGTTTCCCAACGGCAGCAAGGAACTGCTCGACGGCGCACTCGACAGTGCGATATACCTCACCGACTGGGAGGATACCGCAGAGGTAGAAGCCATGTTCGATAAATTTCCTTCCGCCGATTCTCCGAGCGTTTTTGCCGATAACAAAACGGATCCGTCCAAATACACGCTCGGTCATTGGTTTTATTTTTTCTTCGAGCGGCATTGGTCTCTCCGCGGCATGGAAAATGCACTGACCGACTTCTATTTTTATCCGGACGAAGTGCACCGCCTCTACCAGAAGCTTGCCGACTTCTACATCCGCATCCTTGAACGCGCCAAAGAAAAATACAATGTCGACGGTATTTTCACCTCCGACGATATCGGCACACAGAACGCACCGTTTTTCTCGCTGGATATCTTCCGCACATTCTTCAAGCCGTACTATAAGCAGGTCATCGACAAAGCGCACGAACTCGGCATGCACTTCTGGCTGCACACCTGCGGAAACGTTGAACTCTTTATGGAAGATTTCATTGAAATCGGACTCGACGTTATCCATCCGATTCAAAAGCACACCATGGACGAAAAGAAAATCGCGGAAAAATACGGCGGACGCATCTGCTTCCTCTCCGGCTTTGATGTACAGCATCTGATTCCGTTCGGCACGCCGGAAGAAGTCCGGGAAGAAGCCCGTTTCCTCATCGACACGTTCGCGCGCCCGGACGGCCGCTTTATGATGACGTTCGGCAACGGTTCCACGCCGGACTGGAAACGCGAAAACGTCGAAGCGCTGTACGACGAACTCTCCAAATATTGAACCGTTCCCATATCCTTGCCGGACTGTTTCCAACAGTCCGGCATTTGTATTTTTACAACGGTTGACATCGGTCTCGTTTTGTGATACGATAAAGCCACAAAAAACACAGAGTAGAGCCATGTGCGTAAAGTGCTGTCTGAACGGGGAGTTGTCGGACGGACGAAAAGCATTCGCTTGCGGTGCACGGCTCGCATCCCACTGCTGCATATCCGGAAGGTCACCTTCTCTTTGTGCAAAACCAGTGGTTCTGGATCGCTGCCCATAAGAGGAGGATTTTTTATGCGAAAAAACCAGAACACATCCGTTTTCAAAACGCCGTTTTCGCCTTCGTACTGGAAGGCGGCTGCCGACGAATTCAAGAGCCTGCGCTCTCTCACGATTGCGGCTCTTTTTATGGCGCTTTCCATGGCGCTCGGTATGCTGCGTATCCCGCTGGGCGAAAATCTGCATATCTTTCTGACGTTCTTCGTCAAAATGCTCGGCGCCGCAATTTACGGTCCGCTCGTCGGTGCGGCAACCGGTGCGCTCGGTGATATCTTCGGTTACTTTATGATGCCGGCCGGCCCGTATTTCCCGGGATACACACTCTCTGCCGCGCTCGGCGGTCTCATATACGGCCTGTTTTTGTACCGTGCCCGCATCAGTGCCGTTCGCATCTTCGCTTCCAAGCTCATGGTCAACGTCCTTGTCAACATTCTGCTTGGCTCCTGCTGGAGTATGGCGATGTACGGACAGGGTTATCTCTACTATCTGGCGAAGAGCCTGATCAAAAATATTGCGCTTTGGCCGCTCGAATCCGTTTTGTTCATTCTCTTTATCCGTATGCTTCTGCCGACACTCAGCAAATGGAAATATCTCTACGGCAATCCGGACGGCAAGCTCTATAAAGGCCGCTACCTCTTCCAGGAGGAAGGCGCCGCACACTACGTTAAATTCACGGCAAAACTGCTCACCGGCGTCGGTCTCGTCGCTTTCGTGGTGCTTGCCGTTATCCGTTTTACCGAATCCGCTGTCTGGACGGACGGTCTGCTTGCTGCATGGCCGTATGCGCTCGCTGCGGTACTCACGCCGCTTGCAATGAACGCACTGTATACGCTCGGTGTTGCCGCCGAGGATATCAAGGCGGTGCGCACGATGCTCGAAAAACAAAACGCCGAAAAGAGCGAAAAATAAGGGAGAATACCATGTACCGCTACGAGATGCACCTCCATACATCCGCCTGCTCCGCCTGTGCACCGGATTCCGTTGAACAGATGGTCTACGCCGCAAAGGAAGCGGGATACGCCGGTTTTGTCATCACGAATCACTTTTATAACGGCAACAGTGCCGTTGACCGCGATGTTTCGTGGGCGGAATTTGTTGAAGCATACGCACGCGACTGGCGCATCGGCAAAACGCTCGGCGAACAGCTCGGCATCGAAGTCTTCTTCGGTGTGGAGGAAGAATTCGGCGGCGGAAAAGAGATTCTCGTTTACGGCATGACACCCGAACAGCTCGCTGCCGTACCGGAATGGAAAAGCTGGGGTCTTGAGGAAATGGAACGCTATTGCCACAGCTGTGGTGCCTTCCTCACGAACGCGCATCCGTTCCGCCGTGCAAGTTATATTTTAAATCCGGACGCCGAACCGGATATCACAAAATTCGATGCAATCGAAGTGTATAACCGCGGCAACACGCCGGAGGCAAACGCAAAAGCTCTCGCTTTTGCCAAACGCACCGCTATGCCGATGGCATCGGGCGGAGACGTTCACCGCGCCTGCGATTTCGGTACATCCGGCATCGCGTTTTTCGACCGCATCACCACGAACGAGGAACTGGTCGCCGCGCTGAAATCCGGCCGCTGGACCCGTATCGTTGAAGGCGTTTTGGCCGAATAATCTGTATAAGCAAACGAAACCCGCAAGCCGAATGGCTTGCGGGTTTTCTCATTCTTCCCTGTTTTCGGTTTCTCCGTTTTCTTCGGAGGATTCCGGTTTATCCGTTCCTGCCGAAAGCGTCACGTCAGTGAAATCGATTTCCGGATACATCACCGCTGCAACCGCACGGAGCTGCTCGATCACATCTTTTGTGCCGGTCAGCAATTTTGCACGTTCGATCGGTTTTACGTTTTCGCTGATTTCGCTCAGCGCCTTGTCATCTTTGATCTTTTCCGCTTCGATCACCGCATCATACAGCAGAACATCGGCTTTGAGCGCATCGAGTTTTTTGTCGGAAACATACGATTCGCCTGAAACGGCGTTTTCACCGAGCAGCGAGAGCAAATTGCCTTCCAGCGTATCCGGCGTTGCGATAAACGGATCGGCCGTGCAAAGCAGAACGAAAGTCGCCTTTTGGGCCGGAAGCTTTGCAAGAAGACGCTCAACATCGCCTTTCATTGCATCCGTCAAAGCCACACCGGCGGTATTCGCCTCGACTTTTCCGTCCATTGCGGCAATTACATCGTAATAGCGCGCATACAATGTATCCAGCGAAGTGATCGGTTCCAGAATGACCACCTGAATACCGGCTTCAAACAGCTCGTCGAGCTGGGAAGACGCCATCGGCGAGGAGGTGAACAGAACTTCCGGTTTGGCATCTTTGATCGCGGAAATATTCGGAACGAGCGCGGAACCGATTGCAGCTAAGCCGCCTTCCTCCGCCTCTTCATCGGTCACAGCAACGATCGTCTCTCCATAACCGAGGTCGCGCAGAATATTCGTAAACTGTGCCGAAAGCGAAGCAACGCGTTCCGGCTTTTCCAGAATCGTCGCATTGCCGACCGTCACCGGAAACGGCGCATCTTTTTTCACAATGGTATTGCTGCCCGAACAGGCGGTCAGCGTCAGAATCAGCAGCATCGCAAGGATGATGCAGACAGTCTTTTTCATAAACAGATTCCCCAATCGGATAGTATAGCAGTATAAGCATACCATCTCACCCGTTAAAATTCAACCGGAATTTCGCTTTTTCCTTTTTATTCATTCGCCCTTCCGCGTGCTCTTGCGGTTGTAATCTGTCTTTCTTTGCGATATAATGGAAACAGCAAATGCAGGGAGGAATGAAAATGTTTGGTGGAACGCTGACCGAATGTATCTGTGCGGTCGTTTCCGGTATTCTTCTGCTGATCGCACTGCCGAATATGATCGCCAAAAAGATGCACGCAGGAACATGGAGCGCTTTTTTCGCTGCGCTCGCTCTGGATGCCTATATTGCGCTTGCCGAACATTTTTCGGACAATCTGATTGTCGACTGGTTCGGTATCGCGCTGCTGATCGGCATAGCACTTGCGTTGCTCGTTGTTTCTTTTTTCTCTCTGCTGATGGTTTTCGGCTTCAGACACGCAAATGAAAAGCACCTGTCCGGTAACGAAACGGTCGTTGTTCTCGGTGCGCGGATTTATCAGGATCATTTGAGCAATATGCTTGTCGGCCGTTTGGAAGCCGCAAAACGGATACTTGATACATATCCGCAGATGAACTGTATTGTATCGGGCGGAAAAGGACACGACGAACCGCGAAGCGAAGCCGCAGCTATGAAAGATTGGCTTGTTGAACACGACGTTGATGCGGCGCGCATCCTCTGCGAGGATCGTTCCACCGATACGGCGGAGAATTTCCACTTTTCCGCCGCAATCCTCGACAGCAAAGGCTTTGACCGGAAGGTTATCGTCGCAACGGATTTTTACCACCAATACCGCGCTTCGCTGCTGGCAAAACGCGCAGGTCTTTCCTCCTGCGGTGTTTCCGGATTCAAAGAACCGGCGATGATCCCGGGCTACTGGCTGCGTGAAATCATTGGTTTGATTTACTTTTTCCTGTTTGGGAGGACATAACATGAACTGTACCGTCATCGCGGCAATTGCGCCGCTTTATAACGAAAAAAACATCCGCTCCACTTTGCAGGATGAACTGCTTTTCGGTATGCGTGCCGAAGTTCTCGCCGACGAAGGCGACTGGCTGTTTATCGATGCATTTTACCATTACCGCGGCTATATCCGCAAAAGTGACGCCGTAATCGGTGACTACGAACCGACACATATCGTCGGTGCGCCGTTTTCGGATATCATGACGGAGCCGAAGGTCGACTGCACATCGATCGGCTGTATTCCACGCGGCGGTCGAATCCGTTTAACCGGCGAAACGGAAAGCTATTTCAGTGCGGTTATCACACCGGACGGCGAAAAAGGATATGTCCGCACCGATGCGATTGCGCCGCTGCTTGACGCACGCGTTGATTCGGAGGAAGATTTCCGCAAAGCCGTTGTTGATACGGCCTTCTCTTATCTCGGTGCACCGTATCGCTGGGGTGGAAAAACGGCACAGGGTATCGACTGTTCCGGCCTTTGCTCGATTGCCTATCTGATAAACGGCGTTGTCATCCACCGCGACGCTTCGATCGAAGAAGGTTTCCCGGTCCGGGCGATCCCGTTTGCAGAGGCAAAACCGGGTGACCTGCTCTTTTTCCCGGGTCACGTCGCGATGTATCTCGGCGAAAACCGTCTGATCCACTCCACCGCGTATAACGGCGACGGCGGCGTTGTGCTCAACAGCCTCGATCCGGCCGATCCGCGTTTCCGTGCCGATCTGCTCGAAAGGCTGACGACCGCTGGAACGATTTTTTAAAAGAAAAGGAACCACATCATGAGAAAATTCAAATTCACACCGCCGCCTTCGTTAAAAGATAAGAAATCCTCTTTCCTCAAATACATCTCGGTTGTCTTAATGACATTCGGCGGCATCAATATCGCGCTGAGCTTCGGCGGCTTCTTTGATATTCCGACAACCGCCTGGTATACAACCGAGATCCTCGGAAAAGCCGATCCGACCGCTATGCTTATTACCGCAGGTATTCTCTCCATGATCCTCGGATGGATCGAACTCGTCACCGGCATTTTCGGTTTTGTCCGCCGCGAAAAGCGCAGCAAAATGGACCTCTGCCTCATCCTTGGCGGTGTTACCGCTGCCATGATCGCCGCGATTGCGGTCTGGCGCATGATCGCCGACAATCCGGAAAACGGCCTTTCTTCTCTGATCGAACTGATCCCGGCGGCACTCTATCTGATCGCAGCATACGAATGGAAAACCCGCAAGATCAAAAAATAAAAGGAGGACTCTCCATGGATCTGCAAAACAATCTTCTCGGCATACTCCCGGCTTATCCGGACGGAAGAACGTCCTGCGGTGTATATAACGCCGGCGGCGGACTCTATGATGAGCGTGTTTTGGACGAATACACGCTTTTGGTCGAAGAGCCAACCGAAATGGATGAAGACGAGTTCCGCAATATGATCGAAGGCTTCCTTGCCGAAGGTATCCCGGGCGTGCGCGAATACAGCGACACGTTTTTACAGGCGAAATTCGTTCACGAAAAGCGTTTGCAGCAGATCGTTTACCGCGACGGCAAGGCATCCGCCTATTTTGCGGATGAATACGTCCCATGCCAGGAGGATAAAAGCAACCTCCTCCGCACGGTTATCGGTACATCCGAAAGTGCGTTCCTTTCGTATATCGAAAGCCTGAAAGAACAGGGCTTTTCCGTTTTGTATCAAAACCGCATCGAACAGAACCTTGCCTTTGAAATTGAAAAAGCAGGCAACCGCTACTGGGCATCCTATACCGCAGGCGACCGCACCGCGCGCTTTACCGAAAGCAAAACCGGCGTTTCCGCCGCTGATTTCGGTTATACGGCTGTCTGCGATTCCCGCACGGAAATCTATCAGTTCGGACTCGTACAAAAGCACTTCATGCTCGGTACATATACCGACTGTGGCATGAATTACGCCGTAAAACTCGGCGACAACTCGTTCTTCCTCGTCGATGGCGGCCAGTATGTCCAGGCAACGGACGAAGTTGTCAAAGAATACTACCGCTTCCTGCGCGAACGCGCCGGCTTAAAAGACAGCGAAAAGCTGCGCATTGCCGGATGGTTCTGCACCCACGCCCACAACGACCATTTCGAGCTGTTTGTGAAAATGCTCCGGTTTTATCACGAAGATATCGAGCTCGAATGCGTCATTTTCAACTTCCCGAGTCCGCAGCTTGTAAATATCTCGCCGGAAAACTGGTCGATGATGAACCGCATCAACCGCCTGTACCCGAACGTACAGTATATCAAGCCGCATCTCGGTCTTTCGTTCACGCTGGCTGATACAAAATTTGAAGTTTTGCAGACACATGAGGACTTTATGGCGTACGGCTGCAACGAGATCCCGGGTGACTTCAACAACACATCCACGGTGTTAAAACTCACCTTCAACGGCAAAACGATGCTGTTTTTGGGTGATATCAGCGAAATGGGCGAAGCACTTCTTCTGCGTCATTACACCGCTGATACATTAAAGAGTGATGCCGTGCAGGCGGCACATCACGTCTTCAATCTCTTCTACTATCTCTATGACGTAATCGATGCCGACTTCGCGTTCCTGCCGACCGAACCGGCAACGCGCACGAATCACGACCGCCATAAATACGAACGCATTGCTATGAGCGTTCCGGAAGAAAACATCTTCTTCGCCTCCGAAGACGGCACACACGGTATCGGTGTTGTCGACGGCGAACTCAGGCACATCTACGAAGCACCGATGATCGGCGGCGCATACGACGGCAGTGACGTATAACTGCAAACGGACATAAAAAAACGGAGTTCTTCTGAACTCCGTTTTTTCGTTTGGTTATCAGAGATTGTAAATCTCGGTGAATTTGGCTTCGAGATAATCGGTGTAGTACGACGGGTCGAACGGTTCGCCGCAAGCCAGCTCGATCAGTTCAGCCGGATCTTTTGCACGGCCGAATTTCCAGATACGCTCGGTGAGCCACTCGTGGATCGGCGCCATATTGCCTTCGCGGATGCAGGCATCCATGTCGACATCTTTCTTCATCGCATGAACGATCTGTGCCGCATACGCACTGCCGATCGCATAGGACGGGAAGTAACCCATCTGTGCATTGCTCCAGTGCGAGTCCTGCAGAACGCCGTGGGTATCGTCCGGAACGGTAACACCGAGGTATTCGTTCATCATATCCTGCCAGAGCTGCGGCAGATCTTTCGCGGTAACTTCACCGGCAAAGAGCTTCTTCTCGATCTCATAGCGAACCATGACGTGCAGGCAATAAGTGAGTTCGTCCGCCTCCGTGCGGATCAGCGACGGCTCACATTTGTTGAGTGCGCGGTACATCTGCTCTGCGGTAACACCTTCAAGCTGTTCCGGGAAGAGCTCAACCATTTTCGGGAAGATGTATTCAACGAATGCACGGCTGCGGCCGATCATGTTCTCAAACAGACGGCTCTGGCTCTCGTGAATACCCATCGAGGTGCCGTTTGCGAGGTTCGTGCCAACCAGTTCATCGCCCGTATGCAGTTCATACAGCGCGTGTCCGCCTTCGTGAACGGTCGAATACAGCGCAAACTCCGGATGCTCTTCGTAGTAATGCGTGGTGATACGAACGTCGTGCTTGCTGAAATTCAGCGTAAACGGATGCTCGGTCTCGCCGATTGCACAGTGGTTTTTATCGATGCCGATGACATCCATCAGGTAATCGGAGAATGCCTTCTGCTTCTCGATCGGGTAAACCTGGTGCAGGAAAGAATCGTCAACCTGCTCTGCTGCCTGAACGCGCTGCAGAAGCGGAACGATTTTTTCACGCAGGCTGCCGAAGAAGCGGTCGAGTTCTTCCATCGTCAGATCCTTTTCGTGTGCGGAAAGGCTGACATCGTACGGTTTTTTCGCCGGATCAATGTATCCTGCAAAGCGAACGCGTGCCTGCGCGATCTGGTCGATGTACGGTGCGAATGCCGCAAAATCATTCTCTTTCTTTGCGCGGTGCCATACTGCCGAAGATTCGCTCGTCAGGCGGGAGAATGCGATATATTCCTCCTGCGGAATTTTCGACATCTCTTCGAACTCGCGTTTCATGATCTCGGCATCTTTCACGGTTACCGGATCGGTCTCTTCCGGATTGGCGAGGATCGCGTTGATCCACTCCATAACTTCCGGATTTGCGAACAGTTCATAGAACACGCCGGTCAGATAACCGAGTGCCTCGCCGCGGCCCTGTGCACCGCCTGCCGGCGCTGCGGTTGCCGCGTCATAGTGGATCGCGCTCATCGCATAGCCGTATGCGTTGAGCTTTGTTTCCAACTCTTTCAGCTTTGCTGCTGCTTCTTTTGCTGTCATTTGTTTCGTCTCCTTTTATGTAAAACCGATTTTTTCGGTTTCAGCTTACCATTCAAACGTTACCGTGTCGCCTTCCACGTGCAGAACAACACCCTGCTCGCCGCTTTCTGCCGTTGCGCCGCACAGATTCTGTACCGCATTGACATTGCGCAGGCAGATCGAAAGGTCTTTATATCTGCCATCCAGCGTTACCGTTACGCGGCCGTTTTCATTGACTGCCTTCGCGTTCAGCGCTTCGTTGCCATACATATCGCAAACCACACATTCCGCTTTGTCCTTCAGTGCAAAAATATGCAGGGATAGGCCGTCGGTGTAATCGTATTCCGGCGTCTGGTTGTTTTTGCCGATCGGCAGGATCGTGTTTTCGCGCACCATCAGCGGCAGCGAGAAGAAGTCGTGCTTCTCTTTCATCCATTTTCCGCCGCATTTTGCTTCGTTCGAAAGCAGATTCGTCCATTCGCCTTCCGGCAGATAGTACGCAACGTCGCCTTCTTTCGAGAAGACCGGCGCTACCATCAAGCGCTCGCCCAGCATATACTGGCGGTCAAGATCCTCGCACGGAATCTCATCCGGGAATTCCAGCACCATTGCACGCATCGTCGGCACACCCGTTTTATTCGTCTGTACCGCCGCCGAATAGATATACGGCATCAAACGGCATTTGAGCTCCGAGAACTGACGGACAACTGCAACCGACTCTTCGCCGTTTTCTTCGCCTTCTTTCGAGAAGAGCCACGGAACACGGTAGGAATCGCAGCCATGCAGACGCGAATGGGTCGAAAGCAGGCCGAATGCAGCCCAGCGTTTGTAGATATCGGCCGGCGCCGTTCCTGCAAAGCCGGACATATCATGGCTCCAGAAACCGAAGCCGGAAAGACACAGCGAAAGGCCGCCGCGCAGCGATTCCGCCATCGACGGATACGTCGATTCGCAGTCGCCACCCCAGTGAACCGGGAACTGCTGTCCTCCCGCGGTTGCACTTCTTGCAAAAACGCAGGCTTCGTTTTTACCCTTATATTCTTCGAGCAGCTCGAATACACATTTGTTATAGAGATACGTGTAATAGTTGTGCATACGCAGCGGATCGGAACCGTCGTAATACGCAACATCCGTCGGGATGCGCTCGCCGAAGTCGGTTTTGAAGCAATCAACACCCTGCTCGAGCAGAGCGCGCAGTTTGTCCTGATACCATTTCCATGCGCCCGGATTTGTAAAGTCGACAAGACCCATCGCCGACTGCCAGAGGTCCCACTGCCATACGTCGCCGTCCGGTTTTTTGAGCAGATATCCTTTCTCCATCGCCTCTTTGAACAGCGGCGATTTCTGACCGATATACGGATTGATCCATACGCAGATTTTAAGGTTGTTGTCCTCTTTCATCACCTTGAGCTGATGATCGATATCCGGGAACATCGCTTTATCCCAGTCAAAGTTGCACCACTCGTTTTCCTTCATCCAGAAGCAGTCGAAGTGGAAAACGTGCAGCGGAATATGGCGCTCTTTCATACCGTTTACAAACTCCATAACGGTATCTTCGTCATAGCGCGTTGTAAACGACGATGTCAGCCACAGACCGAACGACCATGCCGGCGGAAGCGCCGGTCTGCCCGTCAATGCGGTGTAATTTTCAAGAACGCCTTTCACGCCGTCACCGCCGATGATCATAAAGTCGATCTTCTCGCCCGGAACCGAGAACTGGGCACGGGTTACGTGCTCGGTGCAGAGTTCATAGGACACCGGACCCGGATCGTTAACGAACACGCCGTAGTTGCGGTTCGTCACATAAAACGGCACACATTTATAACTGATCTCCGAACAGGTGCCGCCATCCTCGTTCCAGGTGTTTACGGTCTGTCCGTTTTTGATAAACGGCGTGAATTTCTCGCCAAAGCCATAGATCTTCTCGCCGATATCGAGATCGAGCTGTACGCGCATATAGCGTTTGCATTTGATCGTATCGCTCTCGCTGTCGTAAAGATCGAGATCCATCTGCTGGCGCATCAATTCTTCGTTGCGCGAACGAACCGTGCTGATCATATTTTCGCCGAAACGGTCGCCAACGCTCGTGATCTTCTTATCTTTGTAATAATACGTGAATTTGCACGTTGCTTTCGTAATAACCAGCTTGGTATCGCCGCTCTGGAACAGAACTTCCTCATCCGTCTCGGTGATGACCGGAGCAAACTCCACCTCGTTCAATTCAAACTTCGGCATTTTCTTGTAGCTACCGATAAAGTGGAATGCCTCCGTGCGGATAACATCCGGACGCGGCGAAGAAATATACATCTCCAGCATCATCGTATCAAGCGCACGGCGATCCTCCGGATACGGCACCGTATAAAGATACAGTTTGTTGCCTTCGATGCGTACTTCGCGCAGCTGCGTTGCGTTGCAAAGCGAGATCCCGTTGCGGGTCAGGCCGCAGCCTTTCATAAATTTCATGTGTTATCCGTCCTTTCACCGTTTAAGTAAGTCAGCAACTCCATCGGATGCGCGATGATACCATCCGCTCCGTTTTCACACAGCTCTTTTTCGTCGCGGAAGCCCCAAAGAACACCGACTGTGAACGCGCCGGCGTTCTTTCCGGTCTGCATATCCGTGTCCGTATCGCCGACATATATGCACTCCTCCGGGGTGCATCCCATCTCTTCCAGCAGTATATGTACCGCTTTCGGATCCGGCTTGCGCGGTGTATCGGCGCGCTGACCGCGTACAATCCCGATTTTTCCGCCAAACAGCGCCGCACAAACCTTCTGCGTCGTGCGGTCCGGTTTGTTCGAAAGCACAGCGACTTTGATCCCGCGCGCATGCAGCGCATCGAGCAAATCGAGCACGCCGTCATACGGTTTCGTCAGATACAGCGCGTCGCCGTCATATCCGTCATTATAAATCGGCGCAACACGTTCATATTCGCTTTCGTCCGCACCGACGGTCCGCAGCATTCCGAGGACCAGATTCTTTGCACCGTTACCGACGAGGTATCGGTACTTTTCCAGCGGGATCGCGTCATAACCGCACTGCGTCAGTGCGCGGTTTGCGAAATATGCAATGGACGAAAGCGTATCAGCGAGTGTTCCGTCCAGATCAAAAATCACACATTTCATGCTTTTGCCGCTCCCATCGTAAAAACGTATCCTTTCGGGAAATACATCCGGATATACGCCGCCATCTCTGCGCGGCCGTACCCGTGTGTTGAATGAATGTTCAGATTCTTCGGGAATTTGTTGTTGCGCACCATCCATTTGAGCACATCCAGTCCCGTCCAGCGGCTTCCCAGCGCATAATCCAGCGAAACCGTGTCGTAGTCCTTTGTCCCCAGCTCAAAAATGCAATCTTCAAAGCTGCGCACCAATTCATATCCGCGCGGCTCACTGCGAATATCGTCCAGAAACAGTTTCATAAAAACGCTCCTTATGCAAAAAGCGCGGAAAATCCGCGCTTTTGTTTTTGCTTGTTAAGAAAAATCAGCTTCCGCAATAAATCCGCCGCCGATCAAAACGTTGCCGTCGTACATAACGAGCGACTGCCCTTTCGATACCGCTCTCTGCGGCTCTTCGAACGTAACGCGTGCCCGTTTTTCGTCCAGCAGTTCGATCTTTGCCGGTGTCGGCTTGGCAACCGAACGGATTTTCACCTGTGCGTTAAAGCAATCGCCCGGGAAATTTCCGGCAGTTGCGGTGATGTCTTCGACAACAGCCGACTTTGCCAGCATCGCTGTTCCTGCATCCGCCAGGAGAATGCGGTTTTTGACCGGATCGATCTCGCGGACATAAACCGGTCGGCCGAGTGCAATACCGAGGTGTTTTCGCTGACCGACGGTGTAGTGCAGCAGACCTTTGTGCTTACCGCAAACCTTTCCGTCCGGCGCGATAAAGTCACCCTCCGGCATTTTTCCGCAGCGGTTTTCGATATATCCGGCGTAATCCGTTCCTTCGATAAAGCAGTTTTCCTGGCTGTCCGGTGCATCCGCACAGGAAAGACCAAGCTCGGCGGCAATTGCACGAACCGCATCTTTTTCCATTTCGGCCAGCGGGAAAATCATTCTCGAAAGCTCACGCTGTGTTAAACGGTACAGCATATACGACTGATCGCGTTTATCCGATTCGCCGCGCAGAACATCGACGATCCCGTCGTCCCTGCGTCTGGTTTTTGCATAATGACCGGTCGCTGCAAAATCACAGCCTTGGCGATCCGCTTCTTTGATCAGATAATTGAACTTAAGCTTCGGGTTGCACACCACACATGGGTTGGGTGTGATGCCATTTTGATACGAACGGATGAAGTAGGAGATGATCTCCTGTTCAAATTCCGCTCTCAGGTCCAAAACGGTCAGCGGGATACCGAGACTGTCTGCTGCATCCTGCGCCGCCGCGACGGTGCTTTCGTGCAGGTCGCTCATTTTCATAACGACCGCCGAAACGTCGTAGCCCTGTTTTTTCAAAAGATGCGCACAGACGGTGCTGTCAACACCGCCCGAAAGCGCAACGAGGACCTTAGTGGCCATCGCACTCGTCACAGTTGCAGGAGATCTTTCCTACAAACGGTTCCGGATCGATACCGAGTTTCGTATAGTAGTCAGCAAGAGCGGCTTTGATTGCCTGCTCAGCAAGAACGGAGCAGTGGATCTTTGCCGGCGGCAGACCGTCGAGCGCCTCGATAACGGCTTTGTTCGTCAGTTTGAGTGCTTCATCAACGGATTTGCCTTTGATCATTTCGGTTGCGATGGAGCTCGTTGCGATTGCAGCGCCGCAGCCGAAGGTTTTGAATTTAACGTCAACGATGGTATTTGCCTGGATTTTGAGGTACATCTTCATGATGTCACCGCATTTTGCGTTGCCGACTTCGCCAACGCCGTCCGCATCAGCGATCTCGCCGACATTGCGCGGATTTGCAAAATGGTCCATGACCTTTTCACTGTAAAGCATAGGAAACTTCCTTTCGTTTTCTTAAAATATTATATCAGCCGTTCCAGATCGGGCTCATCGCACGAAGCGTCGAAATAACTTTCGGAACGCACTCGAGGATGTAGTCGATATCTTCGTCGGTGGTTTCTTCGTTAATCGTAAGACGGAGCGAGCCGTGTGCAATCTCGTGCGGCAGGCCGATCGCCATCAGAACGTGGGACGGATCGAGCGAACCGGAGGTGCAGGCCGAACCGGAAGAACCGCAGATACCCATCATATCGAGGCGGAGCAGAAGCGCTTCACCCTCAACTGCTTCAAACGAGATGTTGACGTTGCCTGCAAGGCGTGCGTCTCTGCCGCCGTTCAAACGGGTTTTCGGTACGCTGTTCAGGATGCCGTCGATCAGGCGGTCACGTTTTTCGCGGATCTTCGCCATACGTGCCTCGATATCGGTGCAAGCTTCTTCCATTGCAACGCCGAGACCGACGATGGATGCAAGGTTTTCGGTGCCGCCGCGGCGATTGCGCTCCTGTGCGCCGCCGTCGATGAAGTTCGAAAGGCGAACGCCTTTGCGGACATACAGCGCACCAACACCTTTCGGTGCGTGGATCTTATGGCCCGAAAGCGAGAGCATATCGATGTTCTGTGCTTTTACGTCGATATCAACATGACCGATTGCCTGAACCGCATCGGTGTGGAAGAGCACGTCCATCTCTTTGCAAACTTTGCCGATCTCCGCAATCGGCTGAATGGTGCCGATCTCGTTGTTTGCGTACATAACGGAAACAAGGCAGGTCTTGTCGGTGATCGCGTTCTTTACCTGCTCTGCAGTGACATAGCCTTCTTCGTTTACCGGGAGATAGACGATGTCATAGCCCTGTTTTGCGAGTTTTTCGCAGGTGTGCAGGATTGCGTGGTGTTCAAAATTGGTGGTGATGATCTGGTTTTTACCCTTCTTGCCCCAGAACTCAGCAATGCTCTTGAGTGCCCAGTTATCACTCTCCGTACCGCATCCGGTGAAATAGATCTCGGTCGGGTGAGCGCCGATTGCAGCCGCAACTTTCTGGCGTGCAACCTCAACAGCTTTTCTTGCATCGCGGCCGATCGAATAAATGCTCGACGGGTTGCCGTAATGCTCGGTCAGATACGGAACCATTGCATCGAAAACGCTTTTGCTGACGCGCGTAGTTGCCGCATTATCTGCATAAACAAATCGTTTCAAAACGAGTTTCCTCCTTAACAAACAGCGGCGAGTCCGCTGTTTTTCGCCGGTTTCTTCTAAAAAAGCGCCGTATTTCCGGGCTTTTTCCGCTATGCAACCGGATATCGTATTCTATGCCTTTATTATATACCGATTTGGTAGAAAAATCAATATCTTATCGCAACTTTTGATACTCAGAAACGGCCATTTCGTCGCATCTTTCGTTCTCCGGATGACCCGCGTGACCTTTCACCCAGGTGAACTTTACATCGTGTTTATCGATAAGCTGCAAAAGCTCGTCCCAGAGTTCCGGGTTTAAGGCTTTGTCCTTTTTGTTGCGCATCCAGCCCTGCGCTTTCCATTTTCTCGCCCAGCCGAGTGTGATCGCATCGGACACATATTTTGAGTCGGTTACAATATTGACTTTGCACGGGCGTTTTAACGCCTGCAAACCGCGGATTACTGCCGTCAGCTCCATGCGGTTATTGGTGGTCATTGCCTCGCCGCCGGACAGCTCTTTTTTTACACCCTTTGCCGATAGAATGACACCCCAGCCTCCCGGTCCGGGATTTCCGCTGCACGCACCGTCGGTATAAATGATTACTTCATCCATGATCGCGATCCTCCTTTTCTCAGAAAAATCGTACGAAAAATATTATAGTACAAGCGCTTTCAGGATGCAAGAAAAAGCCGCAGAAAATCCAAACAGCCGCCCTTTCGGGCGGCTGTTTGGATACGAGCCGATCTGTAAGCCGGGTTCTGTCGAGTGCGACAATCTATCTTGGCGGCAGGTTGCCCTGCGCGCTCTGTGCCACCTTTCGGGACCGTCGGACCAACGAATACATCCCAGTCGGTGTTGCATCGGATAGGGTTTACATAGCCGTGCGCTCTCACGCACGCTGGTGAGCTCTTACCTCGCCTTTCCATCCTTACCGCAAAAGCGGCGGTTTCTTTCTGTTGCACTGGCCCGGGAGTCGCCTCCGGCTGCTGTTAGCAGTTATCCTGTCCTATGATGCCCGGACTTTCCTCACGGCGTTTTCTCGCCGCGCTGCCGCACAATCTGCTCGCAGTCTTATTATACGCAAAAAGATGCGTTTCGTCAATTTAAGTTTACAAAATATCCACACGACTTTTCTCAAATGTGGTATACTGTATATACCACCAAAGAAAGACAGGGATCGTATGAACCGATTTATGTATAAGCTCATGCAGTTTATGAGCGGCCGCTATGGCATGGACCGGTTAAATGTCGCAATCACCGTTGCATACTTTATCACTTCCGTTGTGACAAGCTTTTTCCGCAATCCGTTTTTGCAGCTCATTCCGTATATTTTCCTCGTCCTCTTTATCTGGCGCACGTTTTCTAAAAAGATCGCAAAGCGCTATGCCGAAAATCAGGTTTTCCTGCGCTATTGGAACCCGATCTGGAACTGGCTGAAAAACCCGGCAAAGGCATTCAAGGAACACCGCCTTTATCGCTATTACGCCTGCCCAACGTGTAAGCAGAAGCTCCGCGTTCCGCGCAAAAAAGGAAAGATCCGCATCCGTTGTCCGAAATGCGGTACGGAATTTTTGAAAAAGACGTAAAAAGGCAACAGCCTTCGCAAACGATCAAAAACAACAGGAGTGCATTTAACCGATGCACTCCTCTTTATTTATGTGATAAAAATGCGGTAGACCTGTTTCTGATTTTATGGTATATTTATTGTAGATCTATCGCCTTACGAACGGAGATGGCGCAATGGAATTCAGAAGAGTATTTGATACAATCCCTGAGCAGTTTGACAAATACAGACCTCGTTATTCAGCCGAATTGTTCGCCGCCTTGATTGATTATGCAAAAATCGGTCCGGATAAAACGGTGTTGGAATTGGGGCCCGGAACAGGTCAGGCAACCGACCCTATTTTGCATACAGGCTGTAACTATAACGCCATCGAGCTCGGAGAAAACCTGTACGCTATGATGAAAAAGAAATATGGTCATTTCCCTAATTTCAACATCGTAAACGACGATTTCATAACGCACGATTTTGCAAATCAAACATTCGATATGATTTACTCCGCAGCAACTATTCAATGGATTCCGGAGAAAATTGCCTTCACAAAGACGTTCGATCTGCTGAAACCGGGTGGAACATTGGCAATGATGTTCACAAGTGCCGAATACAAATCCTCAAACGAAGCGCTTTACAATAACATTCAAAAAGTATATTCCGCGTATTTCAGACCGGAAACGAAGTATCAGCACGGTTTGTTTGTATATACAAACGCACCGAAGTACGGATACGCTGACTTTGAGAAGCGTGAGTTTTATGGCAAGCGTGAATTTACGGCAGATGAATACGTTGCTTTCAGCAAAACGCATTGTGATCACATCGTTATTCCGGAACCATACAGAAGTCAATTTTTCGACGGATTGAGAAGTGCTGTATTGGAATCCGGCAACAAAGTCGTATTCAACGATACTTACGTTCTTTTTCTGGCAAAAAAACCGTTATAGAACAAAGAAAGGACGTGCCACTATGACTGACTATACCGCGCTCTGTGCGATGCTCCGCTCGCTCACCGAAGGCGTACCGCATAAAATCGCCAACCTCGCCAATGCCTCCGCCCTGCTTTGGGAGTTCCTTCCCGATCTGAACTGGGCGGGATTTTACCTGCTCGAAAACGATATTCTCGTGCTTGGTCCGTTCCAGGGCAAAACCGCCTGCATCGAAATTCCGCTCGGCAAAGGTGTCTGCGGAACTTCCGCATGTTCCGATACCGTCCAGCGTGTCGCCAATGTCCACGAATTCCCGGGGCATATCGCGTGCGACTCCGCATCCAATTCCGAGATCGTTCTGCCGATTCATAAAGGCGGAAAGGTTGTCGGTGTACTCGATATCGATTCACCGCTTTTTGACCGCTTTTCTGCGGCGGATGAAGCGGGGCTTTGCGATCTCGTCAAAATCCTTGAAGAAACTACGTTCTGATGCAAAAACGGGCTGTCCGATCGGACAGCCCGTTCGTTTTTTTTATTTTGCAAAGGTCAGTGCCAGTTCGCAGGCACTTTCCGCCGCGGTCTTTGTCGGAACAATAATCACCGCATTCGGATATTTTGCCTTGATCGCTTCTTCGAAGAACTGGCGGTGCAGCTTGCTCTTTACGATCGCGCTGCCCCAGATACCGACGTTGAGAACTTCCTCTTCGCCGAGGTTCAGCTGGCGGATCGCTTCATCCGCAAGTGTGGAGGTGCATTTTGCCGCATCTCTGAGGATTTCGACCGCATATTTGTCGCCTTCTGCTGCAGCCATATCCACTTCCATCGCAAGCGATTTGAGGATCCACGGCGGCGTATTGATCTCGGTTGCATACGCCATCAGCTCGCCGCGCGTATGAATGTTCATGCGCTCTCTCGTCAGGCGGACGAGCGGCGTTTCCTCAAAACAGCCGTCCATCCAGCGCGAATAGTTATGCAGAGCCATACGGGTAATGTACGAGCCGGAGCCTTCATCACTCATAATCGTAGCATTCCAGCCGCCGACACGGCAGCTCTTTCCTGCACGGTTTTTCGCAAAAGCAATTGAACCGGTTCCTGCGATTACCAGAACGCCGACACCGCCCGTTGCATTATAGTGTGTGAGTTCGCCGTCGTTCATTGCGCGGATCGGGCAGGTGAAGCCTTCCATTGCGGCGAAAGCCTTGTCAACCGCTGCCTGATCTTCGTCCGAGTCAATACCGGACATACCTGCCGCAATGGCAAGACAATCCTCGCGTTTGCCGCCGAACTGCGCAAGGCAGGCCGAAACGCTCGCATCAATGCGGCGTGCCATTTCTTCTTCGCCGACGTTATGATGGCGCGCGGTCGGGCCTTCATATTCGCCGAGGAAATTGCCGTTTTCATCGACAGCACGAACGAGGATCTTCGTTCCGCCGCCGTCAATACCAATTACATATTTCATATCAGTCAGCCGTCCGTTTCGCTTTGATTTTAACGACATCGTCGAATGTGCGGAACTGGTGCATGCCGGCATCTACCGTGCCGAGTGCAACCGGAACCTCCGAGGAGATCAGCTGTGCGAGAATGGTGTATTCAAAGCTTGCCGTAGCGTCGTCGCCGCTCGAAAGGATGTGCAACACGCGGTCGCCCGTGATAGAAGTATCGGAAGTTACGATGTAAGCTTTTTCACAGTAAGTCGCGTGTGCTTTTGCGGTTGCAGCCATACGAACTGCATCTTCGTCATTCGAAAGCAGATAGAAGCCTGCCATCTCGCCGTCGATCGCGCAGATCGGGCCGTGCAGGAATTCTTCGTACTCATAGTTGAGCGCCGGGATGAGCAGGGTTTCCAGAACTTTGAGCGCACATTCTTTTGCGAGCTGACCGCCGATGCCTTTGCCCGTCCAGGACAGTTTCTTCATGCTGCAGAACTCATCGAGATGTGCTTTGACAAAAGCGTCGGTCGCTTCGATGTTTTTCTCCATATTCTCCGGAACAGCTGCATACATTGCGCAGAAGTTGTTGTATTCTTCTTCGGAGATTGCGCCGGTTGCGTATGCCGCTTCCAGTGCAAGCAGGCTGAACGAAAGGATCGTTGCGGTATAACCCTTCGTTTTCGGGCCGGCGGTCTCTCTGCCGCAGCCGAGATCGAAGTGATGG
>JBGUUS010000042.1:0-35078 GCA_045133675.1 Oscillospiraceae bacterium
TCCGCAACTTGTTGCGGTATATCATCAACACGAAGTGTTGTATCTCATCAAGCCGCAGGAGGATGCACGCTGGCGCGTGATGAGATACAGCCCCAAAGGCTGATGATATGCACCGCACTTTGTGCGGCGATGATATGCCAAGCCTGCGGCTTGGATAAAAAAAGAACGAACTTTTGGTAGACAAAAGTTCGTTCTTTTCTGGTGGGAACAACAGGGCTCGAACCTGTGACCCTCTGCTTGTAAGGCAGATGCTCTCCCAGCTGAGCTATGCTCCCAAGCGAATGAATGTATTATACACCATCCAAACGAAAAAATCAAGAGGTAATTTCATAAAATTTCAAATTTCTTTTTCTGCGGCACTTGCTTTTTCCCCGATATCCAGTATAATGGTGTGCAGAGTCATCGTGAAAGGGGACATACAGTATGAAAACTTCCAGAGAATTGGTTCTTGACGTATTTAATCATAAAAGCAACGGTGAAGGCGTTATGTGGACCGGCAACCCGGACGACGAGCTGGTTGCAGACGGTGCCCGCAAATGGGGTATTGAAAACAGCAGAGAAGCGTTTTTCCAGTATATGAATGACGACTGCCGCTGGATCAGCGCGGACAGTGGCTATAAACATCCGGAGGGTCGTCCGATGTTTGATACCGCGTATAACAGCAAACCGCGTGAAACGCTTTCGGCAGAAGGCTGCTTTGCCGATACCGAGGATCTTGCCGAGGTTGAGGCGTATCCGTGGCCGGATGTAAAATATCTCGATTTCACCTCCGTTTATGAAGAAATCGATAAATTCCAGGATAAAATGGTCTTCACCGGTATGTGGAGCTGCTTTTATCATCTCGTTGCCGATTATTTCGGCATGGAGAACTACTTCATTAAAATGTACGAGAACCCGAAGATCGTTGAGGCAGTAACCGATCATATCGTCGATTTCTACGTACAGGCGAACGAAAAATTCTTCGCAGGTCTCGGCGACCGCGCCGACGTTATGTTCTTCGGCAACGACTTCGGCACCCAGCTGAGCCTGATGATCTCGCCGGAGATGTTCCGCAAATTCGTTATGCCGGGCTTCAAACGCATCATCGAGGTCGGCAAGAAATACAACAAAAAGATCCTGCTGCACTCCTGCGGTTCGATCTACCGCATCATCCCGGATCTCATCGATGCCGGTGTTGATGCGATCCACCCGATCCAGGCACAGGCGGTCGGCATGAGCGCGGATAACTTAAAACAGTTTAAAAACGATCTCGCTTTCGTTGGCGGTATCGATGCGCAGTCCTTCTTCGTCAATGCAACACCGGAGGAGATGACCCGCGAGGTCGAGCGCGTTCGTTCCATCCTCGGCCCGAACATCGTCATTTCGCCGAGCCATGAGCGCATTCTCCCGAACGTACCGGTAGAAAACGTGCTCGCAATGGCACGCGCCGCAAAGAAATAAGCATAGTCGAAAAGCCGGACATCAGTCCGGCTTTTTTACGCTTTCTCACTTTTTCTCTTTAAATCCCTGTCGCTTTGTGCTACAATAGAAACAGCAATTTTTCGTATGGAAAGAGGTACATACCTATGTTATTCATCAAAAACGGTTATATTAAAACGATGGCGGGCGCAGATATCGAAAACGGCGCTCTCCTGATCGACGATAACGGCAAGATCGCCGCAGTCGGCGCTGACCTCACCGCTCCGGAAGGCGCTGTTGTCATTGATGCCGAAGGCCGCCTTGTAACACCGGGCTGTGTTGACGCACACTGCCATATCGGCCTGCACAACGAGGCAATGGGTTGGGAAGGCCGCGACTATAACGAAGCGATCGACCCGATCACACCGCAGATGCGCGCAATCGACTCGATCAATCCGATGGATGAGTCGCTTCCGCTGGCTGTTCAGGGCGGTGTAACCACAGCCTGCACCGGTCCGGGCTCTGCAAACGTCATCGGCGGTACCTTTGTTGCAATCAAACTCGTCGGCAAACGTGTCGACAATATGATCGTCAAAGATCCGATCGCTATGAAATGTGCGTTTGGCGAAAACCCGAAACGCTGCTACGGTCAGGCGGCTAAAAAGAGCCCGTCCACCCGTATGGCAACGGCGGCGCTTCTGCGCGAAACGCTGTTTAAAACCCGTCGCTATCTCGAGGATAAAGAAGCCGGCAAAAACCCGGGCTTTGATATGAAGCTTGAGGCAATGATCCCGGTTATTAAAGGTGAGCTGCCGCTGAAAGCGCACGCACACCGCGCCGACGATATCTTCACCTCCATCCGCATCGCAAAAGAATTCGGCGTGAAACTCACGCTCGATCACTGCACCGACGGCGCACTGATCGCGGATGAACTTGCAAAAGAAGGATATTCGGCATTCGTCGGTCCGTCTCTCGGCAGCAAATCGAAGATCGAGCTCATCAACAAGAGCTTCACAACGCCGGCCGTTTTGCATAAAGCGGGCGTTCCGATCAGTATTATCACCGATGCGCCGGTCATTCCGCTGCAGTATCTGCCGATGTGCGCAGCTCTTGCGGCAAACGCAGGTCTCGATAAAGAAGAAGCTTGGCGCGCAATCACGATCAACCCGGCAACGCAGATCGGCATTGCCGACCGTGTCGGCAGCCTGGAAGCGGGCAAAGACGGCGACGTTGTTATCTGGACGGCCGATCCGATGACGGTTGTCGGCAGTGAGGCATATATCGCGATCGTTGACGGTAAGATCGCATATCAGGCAGAATAAACAGGAGTGAATGTAATGCAAAAACCGGTTATCGGCATCATGCCGCAAATCCCGGATGATCGAAACAGTTTTCGTGTAACGAGATGGTACTGGGAGGCGCTTCTCGGTTCCGGTGCCATGCCGTTCATGCTTCCGCCGACGGACGATGAGGAAATGCTGCGGTATTTCATCAGCCGTTGTGACGGCCTGCTGCTTGCAGGCGGCGGTGATATCGAGCCTTCTCTCTATGGGGAAGAAACGCTTCCGGAATGCGGACCGCTTTATCCGCCGCGCGATGCAAATGAGCTGCTCGCTCTGCGGATCGCACTGGAGACGGATATGCCGGTTTTGGGCATTTGCCGCGGTGAACAGCTGATCAATGTCGGTATGGGCGGTACCCTGTACCAGGATATCCCGTCGCAGTTCAGCGATGCGATCGTGCACAATGTCAAACCGTATGACGGTGTGCAGACGCACTGGGTAAATATCGTTCCGGGTTCGATTCTGGCCGAGACCGTCGGCTGTGAGCGCCTGTTTACAAACAGCTATCATCATCAGGCAGTCAAAGATCCGGCCCCAGGCATGGAAATTATGGCATATTCGGAAAACGGCGTGGTGGAAGCGTTCCGCTTCCCAAAAAAGCGCTTTCTCTGGGGTATCCAGTGGCATCCGGAGATGTCGTATACACTCGATGAAGAAAGCGGAAAGATCTTCGCTGCGTTTTTGGACGCCGCAAGCGGAAAATGATGATGAGAACCGGAATGGGATTCACACAAAAAAGAAAAGCGGTCTTTCTGCTTATTGTTCTGCTTTTGGCGGTGCTGTTCACCGCCTGCGGCAATTCCGGCGAAAAACCGATGATCGGCATTATGCCGCAGTATTATCCCAACAACACGCGGTACAGCATCGATACCGGCTTTGCGGAAGGAGTTCTGGAGGCGGGCGGCATCCCGCTGATGCTTCCGGCAACAACGGACGAAGCGATTTTGCGGCAGTGCCTTGCGCAGTGCGACGGCATTATTTTTGCCGGCGGATGCGATATCGATCCGTCCTGCTATGAGGAAGAACGGATCCCGGAATGCAATGCATCCTCGCTGCTGCGTGACGAAAGTGAAATGCTGATGATGAAGCTTGCGCTTGAAGCGGATATTCCGATTCTTGGAATCTGCCGCGGCAGTCAGATGATCAATGTTGTGATGGGCGGAACGCTGTACCAGGACATTCCGTCACAGCTGAACACCTCCGTGGTGCACAAACAGGCGCTTTCGGGAGGAAAACCGACACACTCCGTTTCGATCCTCCCGGATACACCGCTTGCACAGCTTTTGGGCAAAACGGAACTGATGGTAAACAGCTATCATCACCAGTGCATCAAGGATGCGGCACCCGGAATGCAGATTATGGCAAAAGCACAAGACGGCGTGATCGAGGCGTTTTGCTTCCCGGAAAAGCGTTTTCTCTGGGGTGTCCAGTGGCATCCGGAAATGTCGCTGGCATACGATGAAGAAAGCGGAAAGATCTTCGGGATGTTTTTGCACGCGGTAAAAGAAAAGTAAAGACAGGATTCGGCGCATCGGAAGGTGCGCCGAATTTTTTTGAAAAAAGGGGTTGACGAATGCTGCTTTATGTGATATTATATTCGAGCGTCATAAATGAGGGCATAGCTCAGCTGGTTAGAGTACTTGCTTGACATGCAAGGGGTCGGTGGTTCGAGTCCACTTGTCCTCACCAAATAACAAAAGCCACCCAACAGGGTGGCTTTTGTTATTTCATAAGCAAAGTGGACGAGAACGACGTTCGATAAGTGACGTCCCAAGAGCACAAGCGACAGCACAGTGCGATTGGCTGACGGAACTTATGCCGCAGGCTGACCACTTGTCCTCACCAAAAAATAAACTCATCCGTCAGGATGAGTTTATTTTTTTATCCAAGCCGCAGGCTTGGCATATCATCGCCGCACGCAGTGCGGTGCATATCATCAGCCTTTCGGCTGTATCTCATCACGCGTCAGCGTGCATATTCATGCGGCTTGATGATATACAATTCCTGCGGAATTGATGATATGCAAGACTACGTCTTGATGATATACACGGCTTGCGCCGTGATAGCCGAAAATGAGAAGTGGACGGGAACGACGTTCGATAAGAATATCGTTGGCCGCCCGGCATTTCTTGTTTTCAGTTGAAGAATTTATGGAATTGTGGTATCATTGATTTGATAAAAAGAATTGGGGAGGTCAAAATGAAAAAGCTGGTTTTCGTTTTAATCTTTGTGTTAGTAATGGGTGCTGTAATGCAAGGCTGCAGAACCGAAAATGAGCCTGCGGACAGCTCTGACGAGGCGCCGCAGAGCAATATAACAGAAGAAATGGCCTACGACGGCGTATATAATTATTGCCGCAGTGCGTATGATTGGAGTATCGCGGAAGAAAATCCCGATATGATGTATCTGACGATGGGCGAGGAGACGGAATCTGCGTATCAGGTGATATTCCGCAGTTATACCGGTACATTTGTCTATTTCTATGTTGATAAATCGAGCGGAAGCACAAGATTGACAGAGTATGTTCCCGTTCTTGAGATTGAAGAAGAAGCAGGAACCATAGATTTATACGATTATCTGGAATCCGGTGAAAAATAACGGAAACATCGTTTTATTGTTTCATAAACAAAGTAACCGAGAACGATCCGGCGAACCTGTGGAGGTTTGCCGGGTTTTGTGTTATAATGGCGGCAAACCGAACTGTCAGGAGGCGCATACCGTGTCAACATCGTCCGAGATCCGCGAGCTTGCGCTGAAAACCGGCTTTTTTGAGGCCGGCTGTGTCAATATCAAAACTTTGCAATATTATCCCGAGGTGCGTGCCATCTGCGAGAAAAACACCTGCCGCAATTACGGCACATCCTGGGCGTGTCCGCCGGCGGTCGGAACAGTGGAAGAATGCCGCGAGCGGGTGGAGCAATATCAAAAGATGCTCCTGTTTTCAAAAAAGTATGAATTGGAGGATTCGTTCGATCTGGAAGGAATGCTTACAGGTATGCAGGACTTTAAACATACGGTGGATGCCTTTCATAAGGCGGTCGAACCCGTTCTCCCGCGCTTTTTGCTTCTCTCCAACGAAGGCTGCGGCAGATGCGCAACCTGCACATATCCGGACGCACCCTGCCGCTTTCCAAAAATGCTGCACCATTCTTTGGAGGGTTACGGCTTTATCGTGAGCGAACTGGCGGCAGAAGCCGGCGTGCACTATATAAACGGAACAAACATCGTGACGTTTTTCGGTGCCATTCTCTTTGATGAAAAATAATCGCTTATATTAAGAATTTCACTCGCTTTTTTCGCCGCCGTATGCTACAATACGGGTATCAACCGAAAGGGGAATTTTTCTTTATGACATCCGCATTACTTATCACCGTCATTGTCCTGCTTTATAGCTTCCAGACGCTGTTTTGCACTATGTACACCGAGCGCTATCCGGGTAAAGCCGAAAACGCATCTCCGGTATTCTGTGTTCTCGAGGGTATTGCCATTTCTATTTTTACATGGGCATGGATCGGCTTTAAATTCGAGCTTTCGCCGCTGACACTTCTGTTCGGTGCGCTGAACGCTGCCGTGCTCTTTGGCTACAACACTTCGCTCATCAAAGCGAGCGCAAAAGGTTCGTACGCCTTTATGAACGTGTCGCTTTTGTTTGGCTGCATTATCGTTCCGCTTTTATACACGACGATCTTCCTCGGCGATACGCTGCAGTGGTACCAGTATCTCGGTATCGTCATGATGCTCGTCTCCTTCATCCTTATGAACTATAAGGATATCAAGCTCAAGGGTACACCGCGGATCTATTACGTTTTCTGTGCGATCCTTTTTGTCTGCAACGGTCTGTACGGTATGTTCCTCAAAATGCAGACAGTCTATCATGAAAACGAGAAAAACGAGATGATCATCCTGACCTTCGGTCTGATGGGTCTGATCGCTCTCGTTCAGCTTGCATTTAAAGAGAAAAAGAACACGCTCAAAGCGTTCAAACTCTCGAAAAAAGCGGTCCTTCCGCTGGTTCTTTGCCTCATCAGTGCGGCGCTTGCGATCAATATGTTCATCCTCGTTATTCCGTTGGTCAACACGGCGATCCTTTACACGGTCGAAAACGGCGGTGTTCTGCTCTGTGCGGCGGTCTATTCGTTCCTGTTCTTTAAAGAAAAACCGCATTTTCTGAAAATCCTCGGCATCGCGGTTGCGGTTGCAAGCATCACGATCCTGAGTATCTGATAAGGAGTGTCACCTATGGCAGACTACCGCATCCTGCTCACATCCGATATCCACTGCACCGATCTTGAGGAGTGGTACGGCGTTTCCGACGAAGTGCGTATCCAACACTGGGTCGACGAGATCCTCGCTGAGCATGAGCGGCATCCGTTCGATCTCATTCTGATCAACGGCGATATCTCGCTCGATTATCACGCGGAGAAAACACCGTTTGATAAAGGCTACAGCACGAGTCTCGTTTTCGTAAAAATGTATCTTTCCCAGCTGCCAAAGGATGTTCCCGTCCTTGTTACTGCCGGCAATCATGAGCAGTTCCCGCACGAAACATGGGAAAAGATCACCGGATGCAAGCGGCAGTGCCACGCCGTTCTTGGCAACAATACGTTTATTATGCTGGATAACTACTGCGCCGCACTTTCGAAGCAATACGACAGCACGGATGCATACGTCCCGGCGGATATGGCGTATATCACATCGCTGATGGCGCAACATCCGAAAAACAACGTCTGGCTGCTTTCGCACTATTTCGATATGGAAGAAGAAAGCGAAGCATTCCGCCGCCTTGTAAAAGAGGATGACCGTGTGAAAGGTCTTTTCATGGGTCACACGCACGAGCACCAGCTGATCCCGTTGGGTGAAGCGTACGGCGGCAAGGTCATCGCGCAGACGGGCAACTTCTCCTATACGATGTCCGGCGCGGCAAACGGCGGATTCTGGGGTTTCCGCGATCTGATCATAGACGGCAACCGTGCCGAAAGTCGCTATATCATGGTGGACAGCGACTGTGTGCTCGACGAAGGTCCGGTGCATTTTGACCGCTGGATCAACGAAATTGCGGAGTATACACTGTAAATACACGGATATGAAAAAAGCACTCGGGACCGAGTGCTTTTTTTGTTTGCCTATTTCATTGCTTCTTCAAGCTGTTCAACAACCCAATCTTTATAGCCGTTGCCAAACGGCGTGAAATCATCGGAGTAGAGAAGTGTTTTGAATTCGGCGAACGAGAGCCATTTTACCGCGGCAACTTCGTCCTCCTGCAATACAAATTCTTCGGCGGCAAGATCGCAGGGAAGCAGGAAGACCTGTCCGATCTCGCGGCAGCTGTCTTCGATGAATTCGCCGAGAAAGCGGTATTCCGAAGCATCCGTTTTCAGACCGAGTTCCTCTTCCGTCTCGCGGATTGCGCCTTCCAGCGGGGTCTCGCCGGCGTCAACGTGTCCGGCGCTCGGCATATCCCATTTGTTCGGCTGCACCTTTTTGCAGGCGGCACGCTTTTGCACCAGCAGCTCGTTTTTGCTGTTGATGATCCAGACCCACGCCGGCTTGTGATAAAAATCGGCATCCGGGCTGTGGCACTCCTTTTTCGAACGCACACCGAGATAGTCACCCTCGCGCGTATAGGTGTCAAACATTTCGTCCATAGAAGAACTGCTCCTTTCTTAGCGGGTTTTCTCAAATTCAATCCAGAGTTTGCTGCCGCAGAAGAAAAAGCGATATCTTCCCGGGCTTCTCAGATCAAATCCACGGAGATAATACGTCTCCGTTTCTTCGTCGAAGAGCGTATGTCCGACGGAAGTATAAAATATCGGTTCTGTGGCACAGCTTTCCCATCTGCCGTCGGTCAGCCGTACGACGGAGAGATCGCCGCCGTAAGAGAATGCGGCTGCTGTTTCATTTCGCAGTTCTACGGTGATGTATGGTTTATCCGTATCGAACTGCGCTTCTTTCAGATGAACGGTGACGCCTTCGACCGCCGATCCGCTTTCGGTTACCTGCCATTCTCCCACAGAAGACAGCGATAAAACGCAGAGAACTGCCAGCATTGCAGCAAACAGAAGGATCAGGATATTTTTTCTCGCCTTCATCATATCACACCTCGTTTCTATATACAATACTGTCGGACGGGCAAAATCGCGGCAGATACTTTGTTAATTTACTGTGAACAAAAACGGACTCTCCGGTAAGGAGGAGTCCGTTTCTTTTCTTATGCGGTTTCGATGCTGTTTGCTTCGTGCAGAGAGAGTTTCTGTACTGCGTTTTCGCGCATCTTGTATTTGAGGATCTTGCCTGCGGCGTTCATCGGGAAGCTGTCGACAAAATCAACGTAGCGCGGAACCTTGTGCTTCGCCATGTGCGTCAGCACGTAATCCTTGAGCTCTGCCTCCGTCATCTCTTCGCCTTCTTTGAGGATAACGCAAGCCATGATCTCCTCGCCGTACTGTTTATCCGGCACGCCGATAACCTGAACGTCCGATACTTTCGGATGCGTGTAGATGAAGTCCTCGATCTCTTTCGGATAGATATTCTCGCCGCCGCGGATGATCATATCCTTGATGCGGCCGGTGATCTTATAATAGCCGTTTTCATCGCGGCGCGCGAGGTCGCCGGTGTGCAGCCAGCCGTTTTCGTCGATCGCGTTTGCGGTTGCCGCCGGCATCTTATAGTAACCCTTCATGATGTTGTAGCCGCGTGCAACAAACTCACCGTCAACGTTATCCGGCAGGTCTTCGCCCGTCTCCGGATCAACGATTTTGCACTCAACACCGAAGATTGCAGCACCTACGGTATTGACACGCGCTTCGATCGAGTCGGTCGTCTTGCTCATCGTGCAGGCCGGAGATGCCTCGGTCTGGCCGTATGTGATGCAGATCTCGCTCATGTGCATCTTCTGGATGACCTCTTCCATGACCTTGATCGGGCACGGGCTTCCGGCCATGATGCCGGTGCGCATATGCGAGAAATCGGTCTTTTCAAAGTCCGGATGGCCGAGCATTGCAATAAACATCGTCGGAACGCCGTGGAAAGCGGTGATCTTTTCCTGTGTGATGCAGGCAAGACCGCGTTTTGGCGAAAAGGCCGGGATCGGGCTCATGGTAACACCGTGGGTCATCGAAGCGGTCATTGCAAGAACCATGCCGAAGCAGTGGAACATCGGCACCTGGATCATCATGCGGTCCGCAGTGGAGAGGTCCATGCAGTCGCCGATCGCCTTACCGTTGTTGACAACGTTATAGTGCGTGAGCATAACGCCTTTCGGGAAGCCGGTTGTGCCGGAAGTGTACTGCATATTGCAGACGTCGTGCTTGTCGATTGCGGCGGCACGGCGGTAAACCTCCGCGACCGGAACGCGCTCCGAAAGCTCGAGCGCTTCGTCCCAGGTGTAGCAGCCTTTCTGCGAAGATTCGCAGGTGATGATGTTGCGCAAAAACGGCAGACGGCGGATATGCAGCGGATGACCTTTCTGTGCGTGCTCCAGTTCCGGGCAGAGCTCTTTGATGATCGCGTTGTAGTCGGAATCCTTGTAGCCGTCAACCATGACGAGCGTGTGCGTATCGGACTGGCGCAGGAGATATTCCGCCTCGTGGATCTTGTATGCAGTGTTTACGGTTACGAGCACCGCGCCGATTTTGACGGTTGCCCAGAAGGTGATGTACCACTGCGGTACGTTCGTTGCCCAGATTGCAACGTGATCGCCCGGGCGAACGCCCATTGCGATCAGCGAACGTGCAAACTGATCGACATCATCGCGGAATTCGGAATAGGTACGGGTATAATCGTGCGTGGTGTAACGGAACGCATACTGATCCGGGAATTCGTCAACCATGCGGTCGAGAACCTGCGGGAAGGTGAGATCAATGATCGTCTCCTTCGGCCAGATGTATTTGCCGGTTTTGGTTCTGTTGTCCTGGAGTCTGCCCGTCATTTGCGGGTTATCCATGAACTGCATCATATAGTTCGCGTAATGCGGGAACACGATGGCCGGGTTTTCAAGGTCCGGCGCAAATTCCTTGAGCCATTCGAGCGATACAAAGCCTTCGTAGTTGATCGAACGCAGTGCGCGCATCATCAGAGCAACCGGCAGGTCGCCTTCGCCCATCAGCTTATAAACGGTTTTGCCGTTTTCCATAACGGAATCTTTGAGGTGGGTGTATTTGATATACGCGCCGAGATTCTGCACCGTGGTTTCCGGGCTTTCGCCGAAATAGCGGTACGGGTGGTGCAGATCCCAGAGTGCACCGATATAGTCGCTCTCGATCTGATTGAGCACATCGCGCAGACGTGCGGTGTCGCCGTATACGCCGTTTGTTTCAACGAGCAGTGTGATCTGTTTTTCTTCCGCATACGGGATAATCTCTTTGAGCGCATCCACAACAACGGCATCGTCCACTTCGCCTTCCGGTGCGGCTTTCAGGTCGCCGAGCACGCGGATATACGGTGTGCCGAGCTTGGACGCAAGATCAATATAGCGGCGCAGATTTGCGATATTCTGCGGTTTTCTTTCAGCAAATTTAAGCGCATGACCGGAGGAAAGACAGCAGATCTCCAGCTTCTTTTTGCGCATCGTCGCGATTGTTTTTTCGAGGTTTTCCGGTTTGAACGGGCCGGCATTCACCGAAAAAATGTCGTTGCCAAGGCCGCGCATCTCAACGCCGGCAAAGCCAAGGTCCTTTGCCATCGTCCAGATTTCGTCCCAGGAAAATCCCGGACAGCCGAGGGTGGAAAACGCGAGTTTCATAAGAGTCACCAATTCCTTTCAAAGCAGCGGTTTGCGAGGCAAAAAGCAAATAAAAAAGCCTTCGCCTCTTTGATGCAAGAGACGAAAGCTTAACACTTCCGCGGTACCACTCTGCTTGACGCTTTTTTAAAGCGTCCGCTTATTGTGCGTCCAACAACGCACGCACCCGTGTAACGGCGGGTAAATCCGTTCCGGTCTACTCGGTTTTTATAACCTTTCGGCGGAATGCTCCGGGGTGAGAAGGTGATATCACAGCGCACCGCGTCGCACCAAACCGCGGCTCTCTGAAGCGTTTTGAAATCCCGGATCCCCATCATTGCATTTAAAAAAGATTGTAAATAATCATAGCATATTTCAGCTTTTTTGTAAAGAGCTTTGCTTCAAAAAAATTTACTGATTTAAAGTAACGCTCACATGAAAAACGTGCTGATCAGACCGACTACCGCCGTAACACCTGCGGTAACTGCGGTATAAAGAACAACGGCGCGGATGCGGAGTGCGCGCGTGAGCAGAATTGCCGACGGAACGGAGAAAACCATCGAAGAAAGCGCAAAACTCAAAGCAACCGCCGGCGCGATCTTCTGCAAAAGCTGCAAAACCGGTGCAATCGTGAAAATATCCGAGTGGATCGGGATGCCGACGAGCGAAACAAGCAGGGAAGAGAACAGCGCGTTGTCATTTACCGTCTGTGCGATCGCATCCAGTGAGAAAAATGCCATAATCGCCGAAGAGAGCGCGACACCCAGAAGAATGAACAGCCAGCATTTTTTTACCATATTGAACATATCGGCAAGTGCGTGCTTTAAGCGCGCGCTTACGGTTTTGGGTTCATGTCCGTGTTCGTGGTGGTGTTCGCAGTCGTAGTGCTTGACGAAACCGTCGAGCTTTAAGAGCGCAAAAATCACCGAGAGAATCACCAGAATAATGAGCGAGCCGATCAGGTATGCCGTGCCGAAGGACGGACCCGCAACCGCATAAACCGAAACAAGCGCGGTTATATTGAGGAGGGAGGACGCCGTGAGATAGCAAAGACAGACGCTCACCGGAACGCCGACGGAGAAAAGACCCATCAGCACCGGCAGAATGCTGCAGCTGCAAAACGGCGAGAGCACACCCGCCGCAATACTGAGCAGGTAACCCGGGATGCTGTTGAGCTGACCGAGCTTTTTATGGAGCTTATCCATATTGATGTAGCTGCTCAGGAAGTAGACAGCCGTCATAACAAGGAAGAGCAGCAGAAAAATGTTGACGGAATCAACGAGAAAATGCGTGATAAATTCGCGGACACGGTCATCGAGCGGAAGTAATTCAACCGCGTGTTCAAAAAAGCCGCCGATCAGACCGTGATCATGTCCGGCGTGCACGTGGCCTTCTGTGCCGTGTGCGCTGAGCAATGCAAGGTTCATAAAACGAAAATACTCCTTCTTTTTCGGGTACAGAAGTATTATATCACACGCGTCAAGAGGTTCGGGCCCCGATTTTTTCTGTTTTTTGATTGTTAACCGTCTCTTCATAAAATTCATTTTTTGTTCTCTTGACAATGCGGCGCAGAAGTGATAAAGTATACTTAGCACTCAGGGATAAAGAGTGCTAACACTCGAAGACGACGAGTGCTAAACGAAAAAGCGGGAAGGAGAGACCGAACGTGCAGATTGATGAGAGAAAACAGCAGGTCCTTGCGGCCGTTGTCGATTCCTATATCCGTACCGGCGAGCCGGTCGGCTCAAAAGCGGTTATGCAGCATCTTCGTATGCAGGTCTCTTCCGCAACGATCCGAAACGATATGGCTTTTTTAGAGCGTGTCGGTCTGCTTGAACAGCCGCATACCTCCGCCGGCCGTGTTCCGACTTACCGCGGATACCGCTATTATATCGAAAATCTGATGGCGCCAAAACCGCTGACCGATGATGAGCGCGATCTGATCGACGGCCTTCTTTCGCATAACGCCGCAACGGTCGATACCGTCGTGGAAAACGCGATCGCCGTTATGTCGGAGCTCACGAATATGACCGTTGTTGCAAGAAGCGCGATGCCGTCTTTCTCGGTCATCACCCGCGTTGAGGTCATTCCGGCGGGCAGAAGAGTATATGCGCTTTTGATGATCACCTCGTCCGGTACGATCAAAAACAAGATCTGCCGCATCGAGTTCGATCTCACGAACGACCAGATTTCGTTCTTCGAACAGTTCATCAACGAGAACCTGCGCGGTGTGAACATCGATATGCTCACCGAAGAACGCCTCACCGATCTTGCGGTGGCGCTCGGCAGCTACATGGTTTCGCTCTCGCCGCTGTTAAATGCGGTGTACGAACTCTCCGAAGAACTCTCGCAGGTAAACGTCAACCTGCGCGGCGAACAGAACCTTCTGCAAAACGAGCTTCTGCGAACCGATGAGGTCGTCCAGTTACTCACACATAAAAACGAGCTTGATTCCTTGCTTTCAAGCGCGTTTGACGGGGTCTCCGTCGTGTTCGGGCAGGAAAGTGACAGCTTTGCGGTCACCAATTCCAGCATGATCCTTTCGACGCTTCGCGCAGGCAGCCATCCGATCGGCTCCTTCGGCGTCATCGGACCGGCCCGTGTTGATTACGCGAGAGTGATCCCACATATTCAATATATCACAGACAGCGTCAACCGCCTTCTCGAAGCCGTTATGGAACCGGAGGACGGGACGGGAAAGGAAGATCGGTTTGAGTAAAGAAAAACAGACCAACACTTCGGCGGAGGAAGAGATTCTGCAGGAGGAAAACGCTGCCGCAGAAGCTTTGGAAACTGAAGAAGCGCCGGCTGAACAGACCGCTGAGGTCGATGCCCTTGCCGAGGAACAGGCGAAAAACGCTGAGCTCTCGGATCGCCTGATGCGCACGATGGCGGAGTTTGATAACTTCAAAAAGCGCACCGCACGCGAAAAACAGGATATCGGCTCGTTTGCAAGAGCGGCCTGTGTAAAAGAACTGCTCGGTGTCTGCGACAATTTCGAGCGCGCTTTGAGCGTTGAATGCAAGGATCCGGATTTCTATAAAGGTATGGAAATGATCTTTAAGATGATGCAGGATTCCTTCACCAAACTCGGCGTGACCGAAATCGAAGCACTAAACCAGCCGTTTGATCCGAATCTGCACAACGCGGTTATGCAGCGCGAGGACGAAGCCTTCGGCGAAAACACCGTATGTCAGGTTCTGCAGAAGGGTTATATGATCGACGGTCACGTGATCCGTCACGCGATGGTTGCGGTCGCAAATCCGTAAAACAACGAAAACAATCCACATTCACGATAAAACAAAAAAGAAACATTGGAGGAAATTTATCATGGGAAAAATTATTGGTATTGACCTTGGCACCACAAACTCTTGCGTAGCTGTTATGGAAGGCGGCGAGGCTGTCGTTATCGCTAACCCGGAAGGCGCAAGAACCACCCCGTCCGTTGTTGCATTCTCTAAAACCGGCGAGCGCATCGTTGGTGCAACTGCAAAACGTCAGGCTGTAACCAACGCTGACCGCACGATCAGCTCCATCAAACGCCACATGGGCAGCGACTACAAAGTTGAGCTGGAAGGCAGAGGCTACACCCCGCAGGAGATCTCCGCAATGATCCTGCAGAAACTCAAAGCTGACGCAGAAGCATACCTCGGCGAGACCGTAACCGAAGCAGTTATCACCGTTCCGGCTTACTTCACCGACGCACAGCGCCAGGCAACCAAAGACGCAGGCAAGATCGCGGGCCTCGAGGTTAAACGTATCATCAACGAGCCGACCGCAGCAGCTCTCGCTTACGGCGTAGACAAAGAAAACGATCAGAAGATCATGGTATACGACCTCGGCGGCGGTACCTTCGACGTTTCCATCATCGAGATGGGCGACGGCGTACAGGAAGTTCTTGCAACCGCAGGCAACAACCACCTCGGCGGCGACGACTTTGACGAGCGCATCATCAACTGGATGGCTAACGAGTTCCGTATGGCAGAAGGCATCGACCTGCGCAGCGACAAAATGGCTCTGCAGCGCCTCAAAGAAGCTGCTGAGAAAGCAAAGATCGACCTCTCCGGCATGACCCAGACCCAGATCAACCTGCCGTTTATCACTGCAGACGCTACCGGCCCGAAACACCTCGATATGACCCTTTCCCGTGCAAAATTCAACGAACTTACCGCAGACCTCGTTGAAGCAACCATGGGCCCGGTCCGTCAGGCTCTCGCTGACTCCGGTCTGTCCGCTTCCGAGCTCGACAAAGTTCTGATGGTCGGCGGTTCTTCCCGTATCCCGGCTGTTCAGGAAGCAGTTAAAAACGTAATCGGCAAAGAACCGTTCAAAGGCATCAACCCGGACGAATGCGTTGCAATCGGCGCTGCAATCCAGGGCGGTGTTCTCGGCGGTGAGGTAAAAGGCCTCCTGCTTCTCGACGTTACGCCGCTTTCTCTGGGCATTGAGACCCTCGGCGGTATTTCCACCAAACTCATCGAGCGCAACACCACCATCCCGACCAAAAAATCGCAGATCTTCTCCACCGCTGCTGATAACCAGACCGCTGTTGAGATCCACGTTCTGCAGGGTGAGCGCGAGTTCGCACGTGACAATAAGACCCTCGGCATCTTCAAACTCGACGGCATCGCTCCGGCAATGCGCGGCGTTCCGCAGATCGAGGTAACCTACGATATCGACGCAAACGGCATCGTTCACGTTTCCGCAAAAGACCTTGGCACCGGCAAAGAGCAGAACATCACCATCACCTCTTCCACCAACATGTCCAAAGAAGACATCGACCGCGCTGTTAAAGAAGCAGAAGCTTTCGCAGCAGAAGACAAGAAGAGAAAAGAAGAAGTTGACGTTCGCAACAACGCTGACCAGATGATTTTCCAGTGCGAGAAAGCACTCAAAGAAATGGAAGAGAACGCACAGACCGCTTCCATCGTAACCGAGGACGACAAAACCGAGATCAAAGCAAAGATCGAGGCTCTGCGTTCCGAGCTGCAGACCGGCACCACCGATTCCATCAAAGCAAAACAGGAAGAGCTTGAAAAAGCATTCTATGCTGTTTCGCAGAAAATGTATCAGGCTGCCGCTGCTGCACAGCAGGCACAGGGTGCACCGAACGGTGCTCCGGGCGCTGATCCGTATGCACAGTACGGCGCTCCGGGTGCTGCAAACGGCCCGGCTGACGACGGCGTTGTCGATGCAGACTTCACCGAAGTCAACGACTAATTTTAACCCGTTACTTCAACATCTGTACGGGACGGAGCGATTTGTTCCGTCCCGTACGGGCGTTTTGAACCGGACACAAGAGGAGGATCAGCAGCTTGGCTGAAGAAAAACGCGACTATTATGAGGTGCTCGGCGTATCCAAAAGCGCAACGGACGACGAGCTGAAAAAAGCATACCGTGTTCTCGCCAAAAAGTATCATCCGGACTTAAATCCGGGCGATGCCGAAGCAGAGAAAAAGTTTAAAGAAGCGGCCGAGGCATACGAGGTCCTGACGGATAAAGAGAAACGCGCACGTTATGACCAGTTCGGTCATGCCGGCCTTGATCCGAACTATGGCGCCGGCGGTTTCGGCGGCGGCTTTGGCGGTGGTTTCGGCGGCTTTGATATGGGCGATATCGGCGATATTTTTGAAAGAGCATTCGGCGGCTTTGGCGGCGGTTTCGGCGGTTCTTCGCACCGTCAGAATCCGAACACACCGCGCCGCGGAAGCGATCTGCACACAACCTGCACAATCGACTTTATGGAAGCCTGCAAAGGCGTCAAACGCGAAATGACGATCACACACCAGGAGACGTGTCCGGAATGTCGCGGAAGCGGCAGCGAACCGGGCCATGATCCGCAGACCTGTCCGGAATGTAAAGGTGCAGGTCAGGTGCGTGTAGTCCGCCAGACGATGCTCGGCACCGTGGCTACGATGCAGCCGTGTTCGCGCTGCGGCGGTAAAGGCAAGATCATCACCACGCCGTGCAAAAAATGCAGCGGCAGCGGAACGGTGCGCGTATCGAAGAAAATCGAAGTCGATATCCCGGCGGGTATCGATGACGGTCAGACACTCGCAGTTCGCGGTCAGGGCAACAGCGGCGCAAACGGCGGTCCGGCAGGCGATCTGAATGTTACGGTCAACGTTCGTCCGGATCCGATCTTTACCCGTGACGGCTACGATATCTGGATCGAGATCCCGCTGACGTTCACTCAGGCGGCTCTCGGTGACGAGCTTACGGTTCCGACGATCGACGGCAACGTAAAATATACGATTGCCGAAGGTACACAGCCGGGAACCACGTTCCGTCTGCGCGGAAAAGGCATTTCGCATCTGCCGGGTTACGGCCGCGGCCGCGGCGATCAGTATGTCCGCGTGTCGGTCGAAGTACCGAAAGGTCTGTCCAAATCGCAGAAGGAAGCGCTTCGTAAATTCGACGAATCCTTCACCGATGAAAAACAGTATACAAAACGCAAGGGCTTCTTTGAAAACCTGAAAAAGCACTTCGGAAATTGACTGAAAGAAGCGGTCTGCCCAAAAAGCAGACCGCTTTTTTGAATATATGACAAAGAAAGGGAATTCTATATGGAACAGAATAAAACCGCACTCATCGTTTTCCCGGTAAAACGCCAGTCCGACCGTGCCCGCTTTGAAAAAGCATTGCCGGAACACCGATTTTTCTATCTGGAAGACGGACCGATCAGCGATGAACTGTTTGCTGAAGCTGAGGTTATTTTCGGCAACCCGACCGCCGAGATGCTTGCACCCTGCAAAAAGCTGAAATGGCTGCAGCTGGGCAGTGCCGGTGCCGATTCTTACGTTGTAAAAGGTCTTCTTCCGGAAGGTACGATGCTCACGAACGCAACGGGTGCCTACGGTGATGCGATCGGCGAGTACATGGTCGCTGTTACGTTTGCGCTGTGCAACCACCTGCCGCTTTACCGCGACAACCAGATGGAAAGCCAGTGGATCCGTTATGAACCGGGTCGCGCCGTGGAAGGTTCCACGGTACTCTGCGTCGGTATGGGAGATATCGGCGGTGCATACGCCAAACGCATGAAAGCGCTCGGTTGTACGGTTTACGGCATCCGCCGCACGAAATCCGCCGCGCCGGACTACGTTGACGGCCTTTTCCAGCTCGATATGCTCGATGAACTGCTTCCAAAAGCCGATATCGTTGCATTGAGCCTGCCGAACAGCGCGCAGACGAGAGGGCTCATCACCAAAGAGCGCCTTGCTCTGATGAAAAACGATGCATTTTTGATCAATATCGGACGCGGCACAGCGATCTGCACCGATGCACTTGTTGAAGCGCTCCGGAACAACACGATCGGCGGCGCCGCGATGGACGTCACCGACCCGGAGCCGCTTCCGTCGGATCATCCGCTGTGGAAATGCAAAAATGCGCTGATCACGCCGCATATCTCCGGCGGCTTCGGTCAGATGCGCGTCTACGATACGTTCATTTCGATCTGCCTGGAAAACGTCGAACACTTCAAAGCGGGCGAAGAGATGCGAAACGTTGTCGACTTTTCGACTGGCTACCGCAAAAGCTGAGAGAAAAAAGTATACATCAAAAACCGGATCCCTGCGGTCCGGTTTTCCTTTTTCACCCGCGCAAACGGTGCTTCATATACTGGAAAAGGCGGAACCTTTCTGCCGATCAAGTTGAAAGGAGCATCTTTATGCCAACCACGCTTAACAATCAGGCCACGGTCAGCTACACCTATACCGGTGCCGCCGCACCGAACGTGACCAATTCCAATATCACCAGCACGCTTCTGCTCGATCCGTACAGCCTGACCGCGACGAAAACCGCTGTCTTTGGAACCTTTCGTGAGGGCGACCGCCTTACGTATCTGATCCCGATCCAGAATACCGGCACCGGTCCGCTGTATACGGTGAGTGTTTCCGATAACCTCGGCGGTGATGCCGCAACCGATCCGATGAGCTATGTCGCCGATACGGCATATCTCTATGCGGACGGCGTGCTCACACCGATTACACCGACCGTAACCGCCTCGGGCATTACCTTTGTTCTGCCAAATCCGCTTCTTCCCGGTGCGGATGTCCTGCTTGTATACGGAACTTCGGTCAGTGCCGATCTGTTGGATACCGTTACCGCAATTGACAACACCGCAAACGTGACCGCGCGCGGCGGCAGCGTTGACGGCACGCTGATCACGGCGGACCCGGCGCCTTCGGCAACGGTAACGCGTGAGGAATATGCCGCACTTTCTGTCTATAAACAGGCGGACCGTTCGACCGTACAGGTCGGTGATACGCTCACGTACAGCTTCACGCTGACGAACACCGGCACCGCGGATGCGACCGGCGTTACGCTCACCGATACCTTCCCGGCGGGCTTTTCGGTAACCTCGGTCTCGCTGACGCAAAACGGTGATACCGTCATTCTTCCTGCCGGCAGCTACTCGGTTGACGCGGCAACGAATACGCTCACCGTTCCGGTCGGTACGGGAACTGCGATCAGCGTTCCGGCAATGACCGGCGGCGTTCCCGGCGTTACTGTCGTATCGGTAACCGGCACCATCGTGGCAAAAGAAAAAAGGAGGCTTCGGCCTCCTTTTTTGTGTGCAGACACTTGGATTTATCTTCCGGATTTGTTATAATCAAAGCAACATAACCGGCGGAAAGGACGATAAAAATGAATCGGTATTTTGTATGGATTGAGATTGCGGCAAACCGGAAGCTGATCTGGGATAAAGAGAAGTTTTCCGAGACAATGGAAAAATGTGCGGACTGCGGCATCGATTCCGTTATTTTAAGCGTTAAGGATACGAGCGGTTTTGCGCTTTATCCGAGCAAGTATGCGCCGCATTACTCGAAATTCAACGAAAACTTCAAGGACATCGACTATTTGCAGCAGTGTCTTGAAGTTATCCACGAAAAGGGTATGAAGTGCTATGCGGCGATCGACGTTTTTGCAGAGGGCAATAAGCGCAAAAGAAGCCCGTATATGAAAGGCCTTACGCAGAAAGGCTGGATGTGCGAGGTCTACGGTCTGAACGAGAAAGGCGAACCGGTTGTTCAGCTGAGCACGGACGAAACCCCGATCGAAACCGTCGGCTCCATCGACGATTTCGGCGAAATTTTCGTCAATCCGGCAAACGACGAGGTCGCGGATTATGAAGTCAGCCTCATTGAAGAGGTTGTGAACAACTATGAGATCGACGGCATCGTTTTGGATCGCGTCCGTTACGTCGGTTTGTGCTCGGATTTCAGCGAGCTTACGCTCAATAAATGGAAACAGGCAAGTGGGATCGAAGGCGAAGTCGATCTTGCCGATATTTACCGCATGAAAAAAGAGGACGGCGAAATCAAGGTCGAGTTCGGCAAATATTTCGGCTCGTTCAACACCTTCCGTGCGCAGATGATCTGCGACTTTATTGAAAAGGTGCGCAAGGTTATGGACAGCGCGAACAAGAAGGTGGAATTCATCGACTACACGGGTTCCTGGTATCCGCTTTATCATCTTGTTGCGGCAAACTGGGCTTCGCCGGAACACCGCGAGACTGCATATCCGCAGACCGACCCGGAGGCATACGCAAAAACGGCGTATGTCCGCCATGTTGACAGCATGATGTCCGGCTTTTACTATGAGGATGTCGAAATCTGCGAGGCAGAAGCGCATAACGCACCGGCTTACTGGTACAGCGTTGAGGGTTCGGCAAAAATCGCATACGAGGTAACAAAAGGCGAGCGCCCGATTCTCGGCAGTTTGTTCCTCGACCAGTACACGGCAAATCCGGAGAACATCATACGCGCGATCGATATGTGCTTTGAAAAATCGGATGGCTGCATGCTGTTCGACTTGAGCTATCTTGTTAACCGCGACTGGTGGAAATACGTCAAACGATAAAAACAGCAAAGAGCCGCTGCAAACCGCAGCGGCACTTTTTTATCTCTTTCTCCAAAAACTCAGCACGAGCGGTGCGATAAAGCAGTATACGATCGGCCAGATCAGAACATCAAAACCGAGCGCGCAGGTGTCAAAGATCACCTGCAAAGCCGGAACATAGATCACCGCGAGCAAAACGGCGAGCGAAACCGCCGCCGCGCCCAGCAGCTTTTTGTTGTTCAAAAGATTGATCCGAAACAGCGGCTTTTCCTCGCTTTTGCACTCGAAAACGTGGATCAGCTGAGCGAGAATCAGCGAAAAGAGCGCGGCTGTCCGTGCTGCGGTGAGGTTTTGCGTCATGTGCATCGCCGTTGTGAACGAAGCGAGCGTTGCAAGCCCGATAAAAACGCCGCGCACGATGATCTTTGCGGCAAGCCCGTTTGAAAAGATGCTCTCGCCCGGCTTCCGCGGCGGCTTTTTCATCACGTCCGCTTCAAACGGCTCAAGCCCGAGTGCGATTGCCGGGAGCCCGTCGGTCACAAGATTTACGAGCAGGATCTGGATCGGCAGAAGCACGACCGGCATATGAAAGAGCATACCGAGAAACATCGTGAGCACTTCGCCGATGTTGCACGAGAGGAGGTAACGGATAAATTTGCGGATGTTGCGGTAAATGCTGCGGCCCTGTGCTGCGGCACGCACGAGCGTGGAAAAATCGTCGTCGAGCAGGATGAGTTCGCTCGCCTCTTTGGTCACATCCGTGCCGCTTTTGCCCATCGAAACGCCGATATCCGCTTCTTTTACGGCGGGCGCATCGTTCACGCCGTCGCCCGTCATTGCGGTGATCGCGCCGTTTTGTTTGAACGCGCGCACGATCCGGAGCTTATGTTCGGGTGTTACCCGCGCAAATACAGCAGTCTGTTTTACCGCTTCGCGCAGCGCGGCATCATCCATTCCGTCAAGCTCACTTCCGGTCAAAACGCGGTCGCCTTCGCGCAGAACACCGACCTGTTTTGCGATTGCGGCGGCGGTGCGCTTGTGGTCGCCGGTGATCATAACCGTGCGGATTCCGCCTTTTCGGCATTCGCTCACCGCTTTTTTCACGCCTTCGCGCGGCGGATCGATGAGTCCGGCAAAGCCGATAAAGATCAGGTTTTCTTCCGCGACATCGCCGGGACCGTTTGCCTCGCGGTATGCCGCACCGATCACCCGCAGGGCTTTATCCGCCATTTCGTTGTTGAGGCGTTCAAGATACAGCCGCCTGCCCTGCGAGAGCGGAACGGTTTTTCCGTTTTCATATACACCCGTGCATCGCTTCAGCAGCACGTCGGGCGCACCTTTTGCAAACAGCGTATAACTGCCGCTTTCGTCCCGGACGAGCACGGACATCCGTTTTCTTACGCTGTCAAACGGTTCTTCCGCGATCCTGCAATATGCCGAAATTCCGCCGCAAAGCGGTTTGGCGAGAGATAACAGGGCTTCTTCCGTAGGAGATGGCTCGCCGCCGGTGCAGGTCGCAAAGCATTTGGCGAGCATCAGGTCGTTTGGATCCTCTTTTTTGAAGGCATCGGCAGGCTTTTCGCCCAGGATATTCGCGATTGTCACCGCCGTCATTTTGTTCTGCGTGATGGTTCCGGTTTTATCCGAACAGATCACCGAGGCACAGCCGAGCGTCTCAACCGCGTGCAGCCGCCTTACCAGCGCGTTTTGTTTCACCATCCGGCTTACCGCGAGTGCAAGCGAGATCGTAACCACGGCGGAAAGTCCTTCCGGAACGGCGGCAACGGCGAGGCTTACGCCGGTGATCAGCATATCAAACAGCGCTTCACCGCGCAGAATGCCTGTAACACTCACCACACCGCAGATTAGCAGACAGCCTGCCGCGATATAGCCGGAAAGACCGTTTAAATGTTTTTGCAGCGGTGTCGGCTCTTCGGCGATGTCGTGCAGAAGATGTGCGATCTTGCCCATCCGCGTGTTCATGCCGGTGTGTTCCACACGGAAAATACCGTGTCCTGCCGTTACGCTGCAGCCCATACTGACTTCGTCGTTCACCGCCTTTTGCACCGCGGCCGATTCGCCCGTCAGCATGGATTCATCACACGAAAGCGCCGCCGATTCCAAAAGGACACCGTCTGCCGGGACCCGGCTTCCGGCGCGCAGCAGCACGACATCACCGGGAACAAGAAGTGCAGCGTCCGTTTCGCACACGTTTCCGTCACGGTATACGCGCGCGGTCGGTGCCGCCATCGCCTTTAACGATTCCAGTGTCCGTTCGGTGCGGTACTCCTGGATGAACCCGAGGATACCGTTCATCAAAACGATCACCGCGATCGTCACCGCCTCAACGTATTCGCCCATAACGAGGGAAACCGCCGTGCAGACCAGCAGGATCAGCGTCATCACGTCTTTGAACTGTGTAAAAAACAAAACCGCCGGCGAACGCTTTTTCCGGCTCAAAAGGCGGTTTTCGCCGTATTGCCTGAGGCGCTTTGCCGCCTCGGCGGAAGAAAGCCCGAAAGCGTGTTCTGCTGTCTTTTCCTCTTTCGGCGCCTGCGCCTTATGTGCCGGTTTGTCAAAATCCTGTTCGAGTACTGAAATCCACTTCATCTTGATTCCCTCCGCGTGTTCGGTCGTTTTCAGTGTATTCGTGTGCCCGCCAAAACATACCGCACACTTGCAAGCGGTGAACGCGCGTGATACAATAAAGAAAAAATCCGTTCAGGGGGGTACTCTATGTTTGAAAAACTGCAGAAAACATATGCCGATTCCGGTATGAAGCTCACGTATATCGAGGAAAAGGAAGCACTCCGCGCTGCGATCGAGGCGGAAATTCCGGAAGGTGCAACCGTTTCGTTCGGCGGTTCGATGACGATCTATGAGTGCGGCGCGATCGAGATCATCCGCGAGATGGACAAAGCGGGACGCATCCGTCTGCTTGACCGCGACCGCCCGGGCCTTTCGCCGGAGAATATCCGCATGATCTATCAAAACAGCTTTTTCGCCGACGTATACGTTACGTCCACAAATGCCATGACCGAGGACGGATGGCTGTATAACGTTGACGGCACGGGAAACCGCGTTGCCGCACTCATTTACGGCCCGAAAAAAGTTCTTGTGTTCGCCGGCGAGAATAAACTCGTCGCAGACAAAGCCGCAGCTGTTGCGCGTATGCGCACCGTTGCCGCACCGAAAAATGCCATGCGCTTAAAACGCAACACACCGTGCGTCAAAACCGGTGTCTGTGCCGATTGCAAGTCGCCGGACCGCATCTGCCGCAGCTATGTCTTCACCGGGCCGCAGCGCGAAAAGGACCGCATTTCCATCCTTCTGCTCAAAGGCTCCTACGGTTATTAAGCAAAAAATAAAACGGAGTGAACCATTGGTTCACTCCGTTTTGCAATTGTAAAGGATTCAGTTCATCGGACGGATGTGCTTTAATACGATGTGTTTGACGAGATAGAACAGCGCGATCGAGATACCCGCACCGAACAAAACGTCGGAAGCAAAATGTGCACCGACAATGACACGGGAAACCGCCATCACGATGATCCAGACGATCGGCGCGATCCAACAGAGCGCTTTGAGCGCTTTGTTTTTGGTCAGCGGTGCAAACGTCGTCAGCAGATAGACGGACGTTGCGTTCGAGGTATGGCCCGACGGGAACGAATGGTAGCCGGTGATGCCCTGCGGGATAAACCACGGAACAAACTGGCTTAAATCCTCCATCTGGCGATAGCGGATGCGGCCCCAGAAGGTTTTGATCACGAGGATCGCCACAAGGATCGTGACGAGATACCACATCGTAACAACGGAGATGCGGAAGAGCTCATAGAGCGTCTCGCGCGAAAGCTTCTGTACAAGTGCTGCAACTGCCGCATATAAAAGCAGGGTTGCGAGCAGGTAGATGATGCCTTCAACAACAGCGAAGGAATCAAAGAAGACATATACCGTGTAGCCGACACCGATTGCCGCAGCAAGCGCCGAGAAAATCATCTTCTGTTTGCGCTTTGGTGCTTCGGTCTCTTTTTTAAACCAGGTAATTGCCGTAATGGCCGCACAGGTTGCAAGCATCGGTGCAACGAGCACGCCGAGGTTTTCCAGAATGACGCCGAAAGCGGATTCTTCATTGACAAGTGCGAGAGAGATCTGCAGGTCGTACATACCGAAAACGATCGCAAGAGCGGAAAATGCGATGAGCACGATGCAGAGCAGGGCAGTGCGTTTTGTCAGGTTCATAAAAAACAGCTCCTTTGGATGAACCGATACCGGTTCTTTTTGAGAATGTGTGTGCCGCGGCGGTAAAAAACACTTTTCTTTTTCGCCGGAGAATGGTAGAATAGTACGCGTGAAATAAATACAGCCTGCAGGGTTTGCAGGCTGATTTCAGCGGTTATTTATCGAGATGCGATTCCGCATTCTTGATGAGGTTTAAAAGCGAGGAGGCAAACAGCGGATAATTCTGCGACAGCGTCTGTGTCGAGATCGTGAGCTGTTCAACCGTTTTCGGCGGAAGGGTGTCGGCAAGTGCCGAAGCCTTTGCTTCCAGCAGGATCATCTGTGCCATCGCTTTGGCGCGTGCCTCTGCGTTCGGTACGGTGAACATGGTCTGTTCGTTGCGTGCATTGATGTTATACAGCACACGGAATGTGCGGTACACCGAGAGGTTTAAAAAAGAGGAAACCGATGCGGTGAGCTCTTTGTCGTTTGCCGTCTGCAGAATGTCGAAAATGATATTGAGCGCGTTGGCAATGAGCTTTTTGTTGAGCGTCGGCAGAATGCTTCCGCGCATTACGTTTTCTTTGCCGAGAGCGTCCGGTTCCGGAATATCTTCAACCGTGATCTGCGCGCCGGAGCGTTCAGGCGAGCGGCCGAGAAGGTAATCACAGGATACACCGTAGAAATCCGCTGCACGAACCAGAAATTCAAGACCGCATTCGCGGATACCCTTTTCGTAGTGCGACAAAAGCGCCTGCGAAATGCCGAGCTCAGCGGCAGCCTGTTTCTGGCTGATACCGCGTTCTTTTCGCAAAAGCGTCAGAATGCGCGGAAAATCGGTATTCATCCATTCACCTCCCGTAACTTGTTACTTAACGTAAAGTAAATTATAGTATAAAGGATACCCGTTGTAAAGTCATTTTCGAACAAATTATGACATATTTTTTTCGAAATTTCTTTTTTCGGCGATATGGATGCGGAAAATCACTTTATTTATTACTGAGTTTTCTATTTTTTAGCAAAAAGGAGTTTTGATTATGAAACCTTATCGCATTTATCTCATCCGCCACGGCCTTACCGATGCCAATTTAAACGGCCGCTATATCGGCGTTACCGATATCGATCTGAGTGAAGAGGGTGTGTCTGAGCTCATCAGCCTGCGCGAGACGTATACGTATCCGAATGTCGGCCGCGTTTATTCGAGCCCGCTTCGCAGAAGCATCGAGACCGCGCGCCTTCTTTATCCGGAGATGACGCCGGTTACGGTTGATGCACTCAAAGAGTACAGCTTCGGCATTTTCGAAAACAAAACCGCCGAAGAACTGATGGACAAGCCGGAGTATAAAGACTGGCTCGACAGCGAGAAGCACACGCTGCCGGAAGGTGCCGAGGAGCCGTCCGCATTCACCGAGCGCGTGGTTGAAGGTCTTGACCGCATCATCCGCGATATGATGAAAAACCGAATCAGCGAAGCGGCTGTTATCACGCACGCCGGTGTTATCACCTCGCTGCTTGCTTCCTGCGGTCTGCCGCGCCGTCCGCTTCTTGATTGGAAGGTCGAAAGCGGAAAAGGCTATACGCTCAATATCAACGCCGGTCTTTGGCTCAACGAGCGCTTTGTTGAAGTGTTCACGCCGGTTCCGTTCGGCGTGCATCCGGAAGAGGTCATGCTCGATTATCAGCGCGATCTCCCGGACGACTGGTCCGACGAAGAAGAATAACCCGGATTTCATACGATTTTTTGCATAATCGGGCCAAGAAACGCAAAAAGAGCGTGTAAACAATCCGCTTTTGTGGTATAATAAAGAGAATATAATGCGAAAAGAGGAGGAACGCCATGCGGACGAACGAACTGACCGCCTTTGCGTCAAAACGGATGCGCGGTGCCGTAACACCGGCGGCGTCGCTCGTGCTGGCGCTTTTGCTGCTCAGTTTTGGACTTGCGCTCGTTTCCCGCGCGGTATCCATCCTGTTGGCGATCCTTTTTTCACAGGATGCGTCCGATGCACTGTTTGGGTCGGTTCTTCCTGCATCTCTCGGTTCGGTCCTGAGCCTGCTGTTCGTTTTACCGCTGCATCTTGGTATGCGCCGCTGGATCTGGCTGCTTGATGAGGATATCCTGCCGCTGCGCGAGGCGTTTTGTTATTGGGCTTTACGAAAACGCTTCGGCTGTGCCGTCGCTTACGTTACGGTGAATGCGCTGATCTGGTTTTTCACGCTGTTTTTCTGTTTTTTCCCGGCGGCATTCGTCTGGGCGGCAACAGCGGTGATCCAGCTCGCGGATATCTGGACCGCTGTTGCGGTCGTTCTCGGCATTCTGCTTTTTGTGCTGGGATGCGTATTCTCCGGTTATATCCTCTCCGGAACGTTCCTTTCGAGTTATTGTCTGATTGCCGGATTTACCAAAAATCCGTTCAAAGCAGCCGCGCTCTCTTTTAAGCTGATGCGCGGCCACCGCGCAAAGCTCTTTGCGCTGTTTTTCCATCTTGTTCCGTATTTTCTGCTGAGTCTCACGGTCGTGCTCCTGCCGTTTACCGTGCCGCATATCGAAAGTTCCTTTACCCTTTGGGCGAAAGAACGCATCGCCGAGCAGCTGACCGCAGAAGTTTATTCCGAATCCAAGGAGGAAGGCGAATATGTCTTCACCGAATAACGCAAAACGTGTCGTCGTAAAAGTCGGCACCTCCACATTGACACATTCCACCGGTCTTCTCAATATCCGCCGTGTGGAAGAGCTCGTCCGCGTGCTCTCCGATTTGAAAAACGCAGGAAAAGAAGTGATTCTCGTCACCTCCGGCGCGATCGGCGTCGGTGCCGGCAAGCTCGGTATGACGAAGCGTCCGTCCGATATGCCGACAAAGCAGGCGTGTGCCGCACTCGGCCAAAGCGAACTGATGTATGTCTACGACAAATGCTTCTCCGAGTATAACCATAACGTTGCACAGGTCCTGCTCACGCGTGATATCATCGAAAATTCGCAGCGCAAAGAGAATGTAATGAACACGCTCTCGCGTCTGCTTTCGCTCTCGGTTATCCCGGTCATCAACGAAAACGACACCGTTTCCACCGAGGAAATCGAGTTTGGCGACAACGATACGCTTTCGGCCATCGTTGCCTCCATCGTAAATGCCGATCTTCTGATGATCCTTTCGGATATCGACGGCCTTTACGACTCCGATCCGCACAAAAATCCGGATGCCAAACGGATCCCGCGCGTCTATGCGCTCGACGATTCGATTATGGCACTTGCGGGAAACAAGGGTTCCGAGTTCGGAACCGGCGGTATGGCAACCAAGCTTCATGCCGCACAGATCTGTATGGAATCGAAAATTCCGATGATCATTATGAACGGCAGCCGCCCGGTTGAGATGTACCGCCTGTTCGACGGCGAGGAAATCGGCACGCTGTTCGCGGCGGAATAACCCGCTTTTTGAAAAAGGAGAAGATACATATGTCCAACGCTCACGTTTTGTCGCTTGCACAGCGTTTAAAAGCGGCACAGCCGCAGATCGCGCGCGCTTCCACCGCGTTTAAAAACGATCTGCTGCTCCATATTGCCGACTGTCTGGAAGCATCCGCGGATGAGATCCTGGAGGCAAACCGCACTGACCTTTCTCACGCAGAGCAAAACGGTATTCCAACCGTCATGCTCGACCGTCTCTCGCTCTCCGTTGCGCGTATCCACGCCATTGCCGAAGGTGTGCGCAAGGTTGCGCGTCTGTCCGATCCGGTCGGCCAGATCCTCACCGGACGCACTCTGCCGAACGGCCTGCAGATCCGCAGTGTCCGTGTTCCGCTCGGTGTTGTCGGTATGATCTATGAATCCCGCCCGAACGTTACGGTCGATGCGGCGGTTCTGTGCCTGAAAGCTTCGAATGCGGTACTGCTCCGCGGCGGCAAAGAGGCAATTGCAACCAACACCGTGCTTGCCCGCGTTATGCAGCGCGCCATCGCCGAAAAAGGCATGAACCCGGATATCCTCCTTCTCGTTGAAGATACCTCGCGTGATTCCGCAAACGCAATGATGCGCCTGACCGGATATCTCGACGTTCTGATCCCGCGCGGCGGTGCTGGACTCATCCGCTCCGTCGTTGAAAACTCCACGGTTCCGGTTATCGAGACGGGCGCCGGCAACTGCCACGTCTATATCGACCGTTCGGCCGATCTGGAAATGGGCGTAAACGTCGTATACAATGCAAAAACGAGCCGCCCGTCCGTCTGCAACGCGTGCGAAAGTCTGCTTGTCCACAAGGATGCCGCAGAGGCGTTTCTGCCGATGGTCAAGGCAAAACTCGACGAGAAAAATGTCGTGATCCACGGCTGTGAAAAAACGCGTGCGATTCTGGGCGATACGGTTATTCCGGCGGAGGAAAGCGACTACGCGACAGAGTACTTAGGCTATGAGATCTCCGTCAAAGTTGTTGAAGACATTGACGAGGCGATCACACATATCAATCGCAATTCCACCCACCATTCCGAAGCAATCATCACAAACGATCTTATGAGTGCCGACCGCTTTACTGCGCAGGTCGATTCGGCTGCGGTTTACGTCAATGCTTCCACCCGATTCACCGATGGCGACGAGTTCGGTTTCGGCGCAGAGATCGGCATTTCGACACAGAAGCTGCACGCGCGCGGCCCGATGGGCCTTGAAGCGCTCACCAGCACCAAATACATCGTCCAGGGCAACGGACAGATTCGATAAGGAGGAACAACGATGGAAGAGAACAAAGACCTTATGCAAAACGAAGAACTGAACGAGAACACAACCGAAGAAGTCACCGAACCGGCTGCTGAAGAAAACACCGAAGCTGCTGTTGAAGCAGCTGCCGAAGAGCAGACTGAAGCGGAGAAGAAAAAAGAGAAATCCGAAGAGGAAAAAGCGGCCGCAAAAGCTGAAAAAGAAGCAAAAAAAGCCGAAAAAGCCAAGGCGAAAGCAGAAGCAAAAGCGGCGAAGAAAGCGGAGAAAAAGAAAAAGCGCACCAAACAGCAGATCAAGCTCGCGGTGTTCGGCTTCCTTGCCTGCTTCTTTATTCTGATCGGCGTTATTTCGAGCATCAGCTTTGTCTGGACCGGTGTAACCGATCTGATCGAAAACAAAGAACTGAAAGAGGAACTCGGCTATGCGGTATTCCCGCTGGTTATTGTTGACGCGCCGGAGTTTGATTCCGTTGAAGCGCTCGAAAGTTCCGTTGTTGTCTCCACCTCTGTATGGAGACTGATCCTCGATGCGGACCTGAACCGTTACGTCAAAGACGACGTCGGCAACATCACCGTTCCGGACGTTGACGTGGAATACTACATCCGTCAGATGTACGGCGCGGATGCAACCGTTCTGCATCAGACGATCCCGGATGCACTTGTCGAAATGAGCTATGACTCCGAAGGCAAAAACTATACGATTCAGTCGACTCCGGTCGTTCTGCCGTACAGCCCGCGTGTTGATGCCGTTTCGCAGTCCGGCGGTATTTATACCGTTAAAGTCAGCTACCTGCTTCCGGACGTAACCTGGGCGCTCACCTCTTACCGCAACGAGATCGTTGAAAAAGAGATGGAGTTCACGCTCAAAAAGACCGATTCCGGATGGCAGGTTCTCTCCTGCAAGCTTCTGGGCGTTATCAACGAGGAGTCGAGCGAGCCGGTTTCTCAGCCGGATGAAGAAAGTCTGCCGGAAATGTCGGTAGAGGAGAGCAGTGAGGAATCCTCTGAAGAATCCGATAAAGAAGAAAAGGATGACGAGTCGAAAAAGGACGAGTCTTCTGATAAAAAGAAAGACGATAAATAAAGGAGAACTATCATGAATCAGTATCCGATCGTGACGATTGAAATGGAAAACGGCAGCGTTATGAAAGCTGAGCTCTATCCGGAGATCGCACCGAACACCGTTGCAAACTTCGTTTCCCTCGTTAAAAAAGGTTTTTATGACGGCGTTATTTTCCACCGCGTTATTCCGGGCTTTATGATCCAGGGCGGCGACCCGATGGGCCGCGGCATCGGCGGACCGGGCTATCACATCAAAGGCGAGTTCCTCGCAAACGGTTTTGTCAACAACCTCAAACACACCGCCGGCGTTCTCTCGATGGCACGTGCCGGCCATCCGGACAGCGCAGGCTCGCAGTTCTTCATCATGGTTGAAGCTGCACCGCATCTCGACGGCCAGTATGCTGCATTCGGCAAACTGATCGACGATGAAAGCCTGAAAACCGCGCGTGAGATCGTATCGGTCATCACCGATTACGCTGACCGCCCGGTTCAGGATCAGAAAATGAAACGCGTCACCGTTGAGACCTTCGGCGCTGCATTCGACGAACCGGCAAAAGTAAAATAATCTCTTTCAAAGAACAGGCCTTCGGGCCTGTTCTTTTTTATGGAACGCTTGACAAACGAGTGTTCTTTTTGCTATCATAGAAGCAACGAGAACTCTGCACTGGAGGCGTTTTGATCATGAAAGAAATCTGCAGAAAAATATATGAACTGATAAAAAGCGAGGCAACCTCCGCCGGCACGCTGAGTGTCCGCGATATCTGCCAGCGCCTGGACATCAAATCCACGTCCACCGTTCACCGCTATTTAAATGAGCTGGAGGAATCCGGCCTTATTTCCCGCACGAACGATAAACACCGTTATATCACGCTCCCGGCTCAGCCGACCTGTCAGGTGCCGCTGCTCGGCACCATCACCGCTGGCCAGCCGATCGCCGCAATCGAAGAAATTGAGGGCTATATCCCGCTGACCGATTTTCGCGGCGATGTAAACGACCTTTTCGCATTGAATGTCCGCGGCGACAGTATGATCGAGGCCGGTATTTTGGACGGTGATATCGTCATCCTCCGTCAGACGCCGTATGCCCGCAACGGCCAGATCGTTGCCGCTATGATGGATGGCGAAGCAACGCTCAAACGCTTCTATAAAGAAAACGGCCATTTCCGCCTGCAGCCGGAAAACTCCTCGATGGAGCCGTTTATCGTTGACGAAGTGGTTATCCTCGGCACACTCGTGGCGCTTTACCGCCGCTACGAATAAATAGAATCGGAATTGGGAAATCGATAGGAAAGGACGACAACCATGACGAAAGCAAGCATTACGGTGAATCCGCAGAAGGTCCGTTTTCCTCTGAGCGAGGATATGTACGGCATTTTCTATGAAGAGATCAACCACGGCGGCGAAGGCGGTCTTTACGCCGAACTCGTCCGCAACCGTGCTTTTATGGATGCAAGACTGCCGGAGGATACCGCGTGGTATAACGGCACGATCCGCACGGCACAGAACCATACGGAAAATCACGATCTGACCGATGAGCTTCCGGGCTGGAAGCTTCGCACCACCGGCGGTGCAACCGGTTCGATTGAAGGAACGGTTGACGCACCGCGCAATGAAAACGTGCCGAATCAGCTTCACCTCACCGCAAAAGACACGGCGCTCGGCACCGTTGCGCTTTTAAACGACGGCTTCTGGGGTATTTCCGTTGAACCGGGCGAATACCGCCTCACCGTCATAGCGCGCGGCACGGTACCGTCTGTCAAAGTCTCGCTTGAGATGGTTTACGGCGGCGAAGCCGGCAGCACGCAGATCGACGGTATCACGGAAACCTTTGCGAAAACCGAGATCGTTTTCACTGTCAATAAAAAAGCAAACGGCTGCAAACTGGCGCTCACACCGCTTTCTGACGGCGAGCTTTACTTCGATTTCGTCTCGCTTTTCCCGGTGGATACATTTAAAGGCCGCAAAAACGGCTTGAACCGCCGCATTGCCGAAACGATCGCCGCAATGAAACCGGCTTTCGTCCGTTTCCCGGGCGGCTGTATCGTGGAAGGCATCGATCTGGCAAACGCATTCCGCTTTGAAAAAACGCTCGGTCCGGTCGAAGACCGCCCGGGAACCTGGGATCTTTGGGGTTACCGCCGCACCGACGGTCTCGGCTATCACGAATACTATGAGTTCTGTGAAGATCTCGGTGCATCTGCGATGTATGTTATTAACTGCGGCATGTCCTGTCAGTTCCGTGTGTCGGAACTCGGCTCGAAAGAGCAGATCGACGAATTCCTGCAGAGCGCGATCAACGCGATCGAGTATGCAATCGGTGATCCGGAGAAAAACGAATGGGCCGCACTCCGCGCGAAAAACGGACATCCGGCGCCGTTCCCGCTCAAATATATCGAGATCGGCAACGAAAACTGGGGACCGGAGTATATCGAGCGCTATAATTATTTCTATACGGTGCTGAAGGCGAAATATCCGCAGCTTCTCTATATTTTCGACCGCATGGAAGGACACGGCGAGGAAGGCGTTCTTGACTGGGATCTCGCCGATGAGCATTTCTATACAACACCGGACCGCTTTCCGGCGATGGCGCGCCGTTATGATACGTATCCGCGCAATGGCAAACACATCTACGTCGGCGAATACGCGGCGAACCAGGAGGCAGGAATCGGCAATATGGCGGCTGCCTGCTCCGAGGCTTCGTTTATGATCAATATGGAGCGCAACGGCGACGTCGTTACGATGGCGTCCTATGCGCCGCTTCTCTGCCATACGCACGACCGCAAATGGCCGGTCAACCTGATCTGCTTTGAAGACGACGTCGTTTTCGGTATTCCGTCTTATCACGTGCAGAAGCTCTTTGCCGAGGTGCGCCCGGTTTCGATCGTGGAAACTTCGTGCGCTGCGCCGTCTTTCACCGGCGAGGCAAAAGTTGATGCTGTCGGCGGTCTTGACGCAAACGGCGATCTGATTGTGAAGATCTCGAACTTCTCGAAAGATCCGACGAATGCGGTCGTCACGGCGGAAGGTTACGAACCGTTCGAACTGCTCGGCGTTTTCGCCGAGTCTCCGCTCGATGAAAACAGCATCGATGAACCGGAGAAGGTCAAAGCTGTTGACCTTCCGGCTGAAACCGATTTTATCATGCGTCCGTACGGCGTTTATGCCCTGCGTATGAGAAAAGCGTAAATTCGCGAAAAAGCCCGTTCCCAGTGAACGGGCTTTTTGTTCATAGAAAGTTTACAATTCAGACTGCCGCGATTCCGCCTTTCTATCGGTATTCTGTATGAACAACAAATCAAAAGGAGGACACACCGATGAGGAAATTCTTTCAAAAGCACGCGAATCTGCCGTGGACGTTTGCCGCAGTGGTGCTGTCCGTTGTCTTTGCGGCGATTGGCTTTTTTGAGCCGGTATTGATCTGGCAGCCGGAAGAACTGAATTATCCGTATATTTTCTGGGGAAACGCATCATCTTCCGGGCCGGAACGCTTTTCAGGTTCAACATCGGCAGTGCGTGTCCGCGTTATTGAGCGCAAAGGCCGCTATCAGTTTGATATACCCACCAATGGATTTGATTCTTCTCCTTGCGATATCTATACAGTTGAAGTTCTTGAGGTTTTTGCAGACACTGCACCGATTATGCCGCTGAAGGTCGGCAAAACATACCGGGTTCACCGCTTATTATTTGATGATCCGAATGTATTTGCTATCAAAGATGGAAGTGAGATGCTTCTCGTTTTAAACGGTAAACCACATACGAGGTGCAACAGCGGTAAGGATGTCCGTAATGCCAGACGG
>JBGUUS010000043.1:0-22391 GCA_045133675.1 Oscillospiraceae bacterium
CAAATGGGCGCGGCGCGGGGCCCACGCCGCAAAACCGACGGCTTCCTCTTCTGCGAACGCAAGAAAGACTGCCGATCCTTTATCCGCGATAAAGCCGTGCATTTCTTCGGCCATTTCATCAAACTCATGCGATTCCCAGAGCATGCACGCGAGCTTTGCCGCTGAACGTGCATCCTGTTCTCCAACAGCTTTCCGGATCATTTTGACTCACCCTTTCGGCGAAGGTTATTCGCTCATTTTCTTCAACAGTTTTGCTGCCGGGAGGCAGAACAGACAGCCGAGCACCGCGATGATGCACCACGCGATCATCGTACCGTTCCAGCCGAACCACTCGGTGATCAGTGCAACGCCGTACATCGAAACGGCACTTCCGATATACGTTGCCGAGTTGATCGCACCCGTGATAAACGAGGTTTTTCCGTATTTTGCAAAGCGCGGAACGACGAGTGTCGTATACATCAGGTTGACGCCGTGTGTTGCGGCGTTGATAACAACGAGCAGAGCGACCGAAATCACCGGGCTCGTCTGTGCGGTAAAGCAGAGCACCGTATTCGAAACGATGCAGAGCACGAAGAAAGCCGCCGCGCAGAGCGCCTCGTTGCGGATCAGCTTCAAATTGATCTTTGTTGCCAGAACGACGACAAAGGTGCTGAAGATCGGCAGCAGCACACCGCTTAAAATCGAGATCGAACTGTCGAGCGAGAAAACGTCCGTGATATACGTCGGCATCCACGTGGAAATACCGTCTCGCAGAATACCCTGCATAATCGTTGCGATCACGATGAAGCCGAGCGCACCGACAGCGAGCGCCGGAAGTGCGAGCTTTCCGCCTTTTGTTACAACAGCCGCAGAGGATTCCGAAACAATTTCTTCGCCGTGCGATTCCGCCTTTTTGATGCGGAAGATCCAGATAAACGCCATAAAGAGCGCAAACGCCGCCGCAATGAGGAACACGCTGCGCCAGCCCAAAAACGTGATCGCGAGCGGCGAAAGCAGATACATCAAAACGGTTGCAAGGTTTGAACCGAATGTGATATAGACAACGTTGCTTTTATAGTCCTCAAGCCGCAGGTGCGTGGTGAGGATTTTTACGATCGGCGGCCACATCAATGCCTGTGCAAAACCGTTGATACTCCAGATCACCGTCATTAGAAGCGTCGATTCGGTGAACGGCATCAGGATATTCATACCGGACGTAACAAGCAAGCCGGTGAAAATCAACTTTTCAGGTGCAAATTTATCTCCCAGAATGCCGCTGATGAGCTGACCGAAACCGTATGTTACAGCAAGACCGGTGAGCGGCGCCGAGAGCGCGGCTTTTGAAAGACCCGACTCGGCAATCATCTCAACAAGAACCGCCGAATAGTTGATGCGTGTAAGATAGCTCACGAAATACACCGCGGCACAAAGGAAAATCAAGCGCAGGATATACTTTTTCTCAATGATCTTTTTTGTCATTTTCCGACCTTCTTTCACGCAAAGTATAACACAGTGTATTTGGAAAAGCAAGAAACGCTTTCCTGTTATTTACAAAAGCCGTTTCGTCAAAGAAACGGCTTTCTCCTCTTATTTCTCGCTCACAAGCTCTTCAAGCGGTTTGCGTTTTTTGTCGCGCAGTTTATCATCCTCTGCGGCATAGCCGAGCGTGATAACAAGGCGCACCGGTTTATCGATCCCGCAGATCTCGCGGATTTTTTTATCGTCAAACCAGCCGAGGATGCAGGTCGCAAGACCCTGCGCCTGTGCTTCGGCAGTCAGATATGCCGCCGCAATGCCGATATCGATCGAGCGGTAGTCGTTGCCTTTGAGCTTTGCGCCGAACGCCGCAGTTTTAACATAATCCTCCTCCGAAATAACGATGAGGATCGGTGCCTGTACAGCGAATTTATTGAGTCCCATTCCGGTTGTATTCTTTGCAACCTCTTTTGCCGTTTCGCCGCGGCAGACGGTAAAATGATACGGCTGACCGTTGCAGGCGGATGGCGCAAGGCGTGCCGCCTCCAGAATCGCGGTGAGTTTTTCCGGTTCAACCGCGCGGGCTTCGTCATATTTGCGGCAGGATTGTCTTGTTAATGCAATTTCCGTAAAGTTCATTGTGTTGTTCCCTTTCTTATACCGCCATAACGGAGAGCAGCGTGACGATGATCACGATACTGCAGATGATACTGAACGAGTTGATTGCACTCGAAAGGCCGACGTCACCTTTTAAGTCGTGCGTAAACGCCGGAATGGCCGAACCGATCGGGCTGAATACAAGGATAACGAGTGCCTGTCTTGCCTCCAGCGAAAACGGCAGGAAAAAGTAAAAGCAAAGCGCCAGAACTGCCGCGATGCTGTAACGCGTAATGAGGATTTTCAGGATGGAGCCGATCTGACTGCGGTCGCCGCCGAGTTTGAAGCCGACACCGATCATCAGCATCGCAAGAAACGCATTCGCACTGCCAACGATTCCTGTAAACTCCGTAATTGCCGACGGAATCGGAACATGACAGAGAACCAGAACCGTCATCGTAACGTAGCAGATAAACGGAAGAGATTTGAGCAAGGCGCGGAAAATACGTTTAAACGAAAATCCGCCGCCGTCTTGTACCATCGAAGCCACACCGAACGCACCGCCGAGGCAGACAAACGCGTTGCCGACATCAAACAGGCTCGTTACAATAACGCCGGTCGGTCCGAGAAAGCTCTGCACAAACGGCATCGTGAAGTTGCCGATGTTATAACCTGGGAGATTGAGGATTTCAAATGCACGTTTTTCTTTCGCACCGCGAAGATTGAGCAGAAAGCCCATCAGAATATAGAGGATACCGCCGCCAAGACCGAGCAGAGCGATCGTAAGCATGGTCGGATCGATCGTTTTTCCCGCAAAGCTCGTAATGATCGAAGCAGGAAGCGTGATTTTCATGACGATTTTCGAAAGGATGCCAAAATCGCTGTCCTTGAAAAAGCCAACCCGCTTTAATACATAGCCGATTACGATGATCGCCGCAAAACTGCCGGCGCGCACCAGAATATCCAGCATAAAAATATCCCCTTTACCGTTTTCTTTGACTTCTCTATTTTACTCTCAAGGCGATATAAAGTCAAATCCTCCGCACCAAAAAGCGGAGGATTTTTCTCAGTGTTCCAATGCTGCTTTTACTGCCGGATACAGCGCTTTTGCCCATGCAAGACAGCCTTCGCTGTCGGGATGACCGCCGTATTTTGCCATATGCGGCGCTTCTTTTAATCCGATGACCGGTACAACGTCGAATACGCCTTCGACCTGCCGGATCATCTCCGTTTTGATGTACGCGTTCACTGCTTCCCATTTGATGCGCTGTTCTTCAATATAGTCAAACGGCGGCATTGTCTGCAAAAACACACGGCAGCCCGCCGCTTTAAGCGCAGAGACCGTCGTTTCAAGAGAAGCGATCAGCTGCTGCGGTGTCAGGTCTTTCGTATGAAGAATGTCGTTTACACCGGCGCAGAGCACGACAAAATCGTTCTGTTTGGCTTTAAAAAGCCACGCACCGTCCGTTGCAATATCGGCCGCGCGGCCATACCCGATGCCGAGATTCCAGAACGCATATTCACCGCCGAGCATTTTCGAAAGAAACGCGTTCCAATGCTCGTAGGAATTCAGATCCGGGCCGATGCCCTGTGTGATCGAATCGCCAAGAAAAGCGACACGCGTCTTAACCGCACGTTTTACACCGATCATATCGGCCGGCGGCATCTCTTTATTGAAGCTCCAACCGTTTTCGGTTTTGCGGTATACCGGGATCTGCACCTCCGGATGATACGGGATCATTTTTCCTTTAAATGTCACCTCAAGGCAGAGGTATTCGTCCTTTTCAAATGCCATAATAAACGGATCGGTCGAATAAAACTCACCCGGCATAACCGTTTTCTGCGTTTTGCCGCCGAAGGTGATCTCACGAAAATCGTATGCCTTTTCGGCGTATGTGCCGTTTTCCTCTACGTCACTACCGAACGCATTTTTATCACAGCGGCCGACACGCATCGAGAGGATTTCCCATTCGTCGCAGACGCGGTTTGCGCGGCTGATCTCACCCTGCGCATATGTACTTGCTACGATATTGGAAAACGCAAGCGCATACTCATATTCGCCGCCGTTTTCGATCTTATAAAACATCCGTCCGGTCTGTGCGCTATCCGCCGCGGACGTCGTAAAGCACTGGTTCGCCGTTCCGGCGATCGAGTTGGAAGAATAGGTCTCGTAAAATTGCATTGCTTTTCACCTCGTAGGGCTTTCTGTTTTTGTTGTAGTTTGTGCCGCATTATGCAAGATAGGCTTTGATAAAGGCGTCAATATCCGGAAAACGGCGCGGTTTTGTGTCGTATTTGCGGTACTGGCCGAGATAATCCGCCAAAAACGCATCGTACGCTTCTGCTGATCCCTTCAAATCGTCCGGGGCATATCCGGAAACTGCCGCATTTTCCGTAAAATCCGGAATTGCGATATCATTGAGCATTGCCTGCGCGCTAACGAGACTCATAAATGCGAGATGCCGGTTTTTCTCTTCGGCGGCAAGCTGCATTTTTCCGCGCCAGTTTGAAACCATCTCTTCGTACGTTCCGCAAAGCGAATCCGCTGTCGGAAGATCCGGATTAAAGAAAGCTTCGGCTTCTCTTTCAAACACCGCACCTGTCTCGCGCAGCAAAACGGTGAGCGCACCGCGGAGTTCATCCACAGTCTTCGCCGATACAACCGCCTCAATCCGTTCGGTCAGGTGCTCCGGCTTCTTCTCCATTGCACTGAATTCTTCAAATATACGCTTGACGCCGAGCCGAAACGCACGCTTATTGAGCATTGCGACCGCATTTTCCAGATAATACAGCGCGCCTCCGGCATTTGCGCGGACTGCAGCAAGGTCTTCTGCGAGCATCGCCTGTGCATAACAGAGCTTCGCTTCTTTCAGCATCGCCGCCGCGGCATCGTAATCCGATTTCGAAAACGGCGCGTTCAGTTTGGCGTTTGCTTTTTTGCGAAGTTCCTCCAAACGGATCCGGTACGACTCGTCGGCGCAGTATACGATTTTTGCATCAAGCAATTTTGCGATATTCGGATGCGGATACGCTGCATCCGCTTCAAGGCTTTCCCACGTCGTGCAGTAAAGATCGTGACCTATTTGCAGGTCCTCCTGAATAAACGCGCACGAAAGCACATACCCTGATTCGTCATTGATGAGGATCAAAAGATCCAGGTCGGAATGTGCGTGAATATCTCCGGTTGCAAACGAACCGTACACGCCGATCAGCGCGAGCGCATCCGGGCAGACCCGTTTCGCCTTTTCTATTACAGCATCAATGATCTTCCGGTTTCTTTCATAAAGATGATTCATCTCTTCATCCCTCCGATCATTTTCAGTTTAACAAAGGAACTGCGGCGTGTCAAACGCAAGATTGATATAAAATGAAAATGCGGCGGAAAACCGCCGCATTTTGCTCATTCGTTCGGAATAAGATTGGCCTTTCTGAGTGCCATAACAATAACAGGGATCAGCACGATGTGCAGGATAATACCCGGAATAACCTCCAGGAAAGCGCCGCCGATAAACATCTCGATCGGGAAGCTGCTTCCGCCAAGACCGGCGAGAACAAAACGCGCAATACCCCATACAATTCTGCCGCCGATCATCGCGGTGATCAGGCTGACATAAATATACGGGATCTTTTTCGGCAAGCGTTTATAGAGCAGACCGGCGATCATGCCGTAAACCGCCATTTCAAACGCCATCGCGATCGCTGCCGGATACATCGGCGGCATCGTGAAAATCATCGAACGCATCAGCGGTGCGATAAAACCGACCGCAAGACCGTACGGCCAGCCGCAGAGAAAGCCGCAGAGAAGCGCCGGGATATGCAGCGGGCTGAGCATCTGTCCGACCTGCGGGATCTGACCGGTCAGAAACGGCAGAACCATCGCAAGCGCTAAGCAGAGCGCGGAATAAACGAGTTTTAAAGTTGTTTTCTTTGTCATGGGATTCCCTTTCTTCGTAACAAAAAAGGTATTGCCAAACCCGTGCAGGGCATAGCAATACCTTCCTGGTACAAATTCAAAAATATAAGATAAAAGAAAGGACTTCTGTCCGCATTGCCGCTTCCTGCGGTCAACGGAATCAGTATAACAGAATTTCTTCCTCCTGTCAACGCACTGCGGCTTTGATTTTCACCAACGCATCTTCAAGCAAAGCACCGGTCGGGCATTCCGCAACGCCTGCAACAACCGTGTCACAGCGGTTCATCGGGATGAGCACACGTACCGCATCGCTCTGTCCGACCGCCGCCGCCATTGCCGGTGTCACCTCACCCAAAAGCGCGTCGGCAATCACAATGCCGATCGGGCCAACGATCACGTCAGCCTTGCGGCAGGCAACGATCACGGCGTTTTCGCCGGTTGCCGCTTCGGTTGCGCCGGCTTTCAGCATATTTGCCGTTGCGATGCTGTTCGTTCCGACAACACGGAGCTTCGCCTCCGGGATCTGCTCTGCGATCATTTTGACAAGCTGACGGCCGATGTTGCCGCCCTGTCCGTCTATAACCAGAATATTCATCGTGCCTCCGGTCAGATATCCAGCAGATATGCCAGCAGCAGTTTCGTTGTTGCGTTCAAACCGTCAATATGTGTGCGCTCCATACCGTGGCTGCAGTATACCGCCATGCCGAAAGCAGCCTGGCGGAGGTTATTGCCGCCGCGCATTGCCGCATTGGCATCCGTTCCGTAGAACTGGAAAACATCCACCGCATAGTCGCAGCCGATTTTCTCGGCATAACCGATCAGGCGGTTCGTGAGTTCGTAATCATACGGCGACGCGGCATCTTTTGCACAAATGCTGACCGCGCGTTCGTTGCCGTCCAGCTCCGGACCGATCAGACCGATATCCACCGCAATATATTCCGAAACGTTCTCCGGTACATACGTTCCGCCAAAGCCGATCTCCTCGTTATACGGAATCGCGATCACCGTTTTGTATTTCGGTTTCAGTCCGTTTTCTTTCAGATATTTGAGCGCCGTAAACGCACAGGCGATTGCCGCTTTGTCGTCGATAAAGCGGGATTTCAGATAACCGTTCGGTGTGATCTGACAGCGCGGCTCAACCGAAACAAAGTCGCCGTGGCGGATTCCAAGCGCCGTAACGTCTGCCTTTGTTTTGACATCCTCATCAAGGATGATCATCATCGTGTCTTCGTTGCGCTCGAGCGTATTGCAGTTTTCAAATACGTGAACCGAATGGGACTGACACGCCATAAGGCCGGTATACTCTTTTCCGCTGCGGGTGTGGATCGTCACCGTTTCGCCTTCGGTGCTGTACATGCAGATACCGCCAAGCTTGCGCACACGCAGCATACCGTTTGCATCAATGCTGCGGACGACGTAGCCGACTGTATCGGCGTGTGCACCGACCAAAACGGTCTTCGTGTTATCTTCGCCCTCTACGGTGATATATGCGGTGCTGCGGTTATCGAACGCAACCTGCTCGCCGAGTTCTGCCGCAATCTGCTCCAGAACCGGATTGAGCTTTACGTAATAGCCAACCGGGCTCGGCACGTCGACAATGCGTTTAAAACAGTCCAGAAGATATTGTGTATCAATTGTATCGTACATGATGTTTCTCCTTTATTCCGAATCGGTGTAAGTATAGACCTCGCCGCCTTCAAAATAGCGGACGTCGAGCTGCGGACATTTTTCCTGCAGGAGTTCTGCCGTGTATTCCATACCGGCGCGCTCGGAACCGGCGTGACCGAGGAAAAGCAGTGCTTTTTTATAGCCGAGTGCCGCCGCATCACGTGCATATTCACCCTGTGCCCATTCACAGCCTTCGCCGATCAGCAAGATTTCGGTTTCTTCGCGGCAGAGTTCTTCCATAATACCGCCCGGCGAGCCGACCATAACCGAAACATTCGTGCAGAGTGCGTCGCGTGTGCCGCAGATGCGGACATGACGGATGCCGAGGCGCTCTTCGATCAGGCGCGCAAAATCGACCGGAGAAGTCGGCGTAGAGAGAATAATGCGCGTGGTGTCAAAAAGATCGGTGTGGACGATCTCGCCTTCCGGTTTCAATGCGTTCAGCACACCGGTCGTAATGATATCCGGAACATTATAGTGCGGGTGGTCGTGGAAACGGTACACCGCCATACCGGTGCTTTCGAGCAGTTCGCGCTTTAAACACTCGATTTTTTCGTTTGCGTGCTCGTCCATGTGTTTATAATACGTCGGTTCGTGTACAACAAGAAGCTGTGCACCCCATTCGTGTGCTTTTTTGATGACTTCAACCGTCGGGAACATCGTAACCGCCGCTTTGGTCACCTCAACATTCGGATCGCCCGCCTTTAACGTATCGCAGGTATTCGAATAATCGCCGTCTGCACCAAAACCGAACAGGACGTCCATTACCTCGGATGCTTTCATAAGAAACCTTCTTTCGCAGATAATTCGGTAATCCCAGTATAGCAGATTTTCACGCCGGCTTCAATCGCTTATAACATAAAAAGCGCCTGCCGAAGCAGACGCTTTTGGAAACGGATATCAGATGCCAAACGCGCGCAGGGTCATCATCAGACCGAGCAGGATGGCGAGGAAGCCAAAGTTGAACAGCGAGAACATTTTGACGTAGTAAACGGATTTTTCCGGGTTGTGCGTGGTGTACTCGCGGTAGGTGATCAGGCTTGCGAGCGACGCGATCAGCGTGCCGGCACCGCCGATGTTGACACCGACCAGAAGATCGGCGTAGTTGCCCGTAAACTGCGAAAGCAGGATCGAGGACGGAACGTTACTGATCAGCTGGCACGAAAGCGTGCTGAACAGCAGGGTGTTCTGTTCCATAAGACCGGAGAACAGGTCGCGTACGACATCGATGCGCGCCATATTGCCCGCGAAAATGAAGAAGAAAACAAACGTGAGCAGAAGCGGATAGTCGACCATTTTGAGTGCCTTGCGATCCATCATCAGCAAAACCGCCGGGATGATGATCAGACCGATCCAGTACGGAATACCGCGGAAAACGATCAGGATCGAAAGCGCAAAGAGTATAAGATAGATCGCCGTTTTGCCGACCGGGAGCTTTTTGATCTCGCCGTCGAGGAAAAGCGGCTCCGGTTTTACGAAGATAAAGCAGCAAGCCGTGATCAGCACGATCGCCGCGATGAACGGGATCAGCATAATGCCCATGAACTCAAGGTTCGGAATTTCGAATTTCGAGTAGAGGTAGAGGTTCTGCGGATTGCCGAACGGTGTGAGCATACCGCCGAGGTTTGCGGCGATGTTCTGCATAATAAAGGTAAACGCCATATACTTGGTTTTACCCGTGGAATTGAGCACAAAGAAACCGAGCGGCAAAAACGTGAGCAGCGCCATATCGTTTGCGATCAGCATCGAGCCGATGAACGTGATATAGACAAGCGCCAATACGCTCATTCGCGTGTTTTTGAAGCACTGCACGATCTTTTGCGCAAGGGTATAGAAAAAGCGGATGTTTTTAAGCGCGCAGACAACGGCAAGCACACAGAACAGACAGGTCAGCGTTTTGACGTCGAAATAACCGAGGTATTCGGCATCGACCGGAACGATGATCGTCGTGATTGCTGCGGCAAACATTGCCACGACCATAACGATGTTTTTGCGGGCAAATTCATAGATGATCTGCCAAAGCGGAAGGAAAATATCAACTCTGCGGAGAACTCTTGCGATAGCCTGTGCCATACTGCATTTCCTCTTTCCGGTGCCCGATTTTTTCGCACCGGTTTGAAATTATAACACAATTTGCCTCCCTTTGAAAAGAGAAAAATCCGACGAGGATTTGCAGTTTTTTCATGCGATTTCAAGCAGTTTGACGAAAGAGAAAAGGAAGATATTCTTCTTTCCTTCAAAAGCCAAGAACCACTTAGGCATCAAAATCGACCACTTATGAGCCCACAGCTACCACTTAGCGAAAACGGGTTGATTTTTTATCGGAATTTTGTATACTGAAAGCAGAAGTTGAGACTTCCAAAAACAGAGAAAGAGGTGAGTCCGATGGGCAGTGAAAACGGGCACTCGGAAAACGAAAAACACGGTGCATCGCACCGAAAAGAAAGGATGTCTATCATGAAAAAGAAACTGTTTCCTCTTATCCTTGCCGTTCTGCTCCTTTTCACGGCTTGTTCTGCGCCAGTCGTTACGGAAGCAAATAAGCTCGGCGCGATTTCATATCCAGGAATGGAGTGGCTGATTTCTCCGGAAACGATGATGAAAACAATTGACAAAACCAGCGAATCATTTGAAATCACCGAAGAAAATCTCCTGCGATATACACTGCACGGCGAAACAGTGCTTGGACAGAAAGCTTCAGTCATTTTCACCTTTGACGTAAACGAGAAGGATAATTTACAAAGACTCTATCAGGTTGAAGCCGTCTTTGACGATACGAGTAAAGACAACTACGAAGCGCTGAAAAAATCCGTAGAACAGGAAATCGCTCGTCAGCAGGTTTCCGTCGAATGGAGTGAGATCTTAAATCAGGTAATCCCCGGAGAAGGCGAAACAGTAAGCATTGAACCAGTTCCAATCGACACCGAGCCGTTATCCAATGGCGCAACTGCGTATTATTTCACGTATTGTGGCACCAGTACCACGAATACTGCAGATCTTCCGGACGAAATTCAGAAAAAAGCGACCGAGTATGCAATGAGTGTTTCTGAAAATACACATCTGCGCGAAGACACCAAATACGGCGAAGTAATCAATATGCCGCTTTCCAGTGTAAATCTGTACTATGCAGGAAAAGCTGACGGAACGCAGGAAATTAGATTACTGTTTGGTGCAACTGGATACGTTTCTATGATGGAAGGCATTGACTAACACTATCATCCCCCAAAATTAAAAGAGGATGGACTTCGCGTCCATCCTCTTTTCGTTTCATTCAAAATCTTGCTCTTGCGTATGCCGCGGCGGTTTTCAGCTCGTTTGCGTAGTCGCTCGTGTGCGCCTCCACCGTCACGCGGCCGGTATAGCCGATCCCGTGCAGTTTTTCCGCAAACGTACTAAGATACGGCGCATCGACCGTTCCCGGATAACGCCGCGCAGTGCTTGCGGCAATATGAACGTGGCTGAGAAAATCGCGGTTTTCTTCAAGCACGCTTAAATCCTCGTTTTCGCACTCCATGTGGTACGAATCGGCAACAAAGCGCAAGCCGACTCTTTTTACCCGGCGGAGCATCGCGGATGTCTCTGCAACCGTGTTGAACACGTTGCACTCTTTTTGATTGAGCGGCTCGATCGCAACGATAACGCCGTAGTGCACGCCGAGATCACCGCACATCGAAAGAAACCATGCAAGCTCATCATACGCCGCATCGCGGTCCATATCCTCCGGGATTCTTCTTGCGCCGCCGCTGCCGAAAACGACACGGTTCACACCGAGCGCCTGCATCCGCCGCATCGCCTTTTCGACGAAAGCGGTGAGCTCTTCGCGCTTTTCGCCCGCACAGATCGGCAGATCGCCCGGGATAAAGCAGTTGCAGACCTCCAGATGGAATTCGCCCGCCTTTTTCTTTTCGTTTAAGAAAGCAACGTCTTCCTCCGAAAGCGCCAGCACGTTGCTGACGGTCGTCTCCGTATAGTCAAAACCGGCGTTCATCACCATCGCGTCAACCGCCAAAAGCGTTTCGCGCAGTGTGTATCCTCCGTCTCTTTCCGGCAGAACTTCCGCACCTGCCAGACAGCATCCGATCCGCATCGTATCCCTCCGTTCGTTATTCTTACTTTCATTATATCGGTCCGGTTTTCGCTTGTCAACAAAACAAAAAGCGCGAAAGCCGTTTTGCCTTCGCGCCTTTGGTATTACTCAAAAGTATTTCGGGAGATAATCGCCGTGTGCTTCGATCAGGTCGTCGACCATCTTCTTGATGGTGTCGATATCGAGCTCACTTCCGGTATGCGGATCAAGCATAGCCGCCTGATAGATGTGCTCTTTCTTGCGGGTGCGTGCCGCTTCGATGGTGAGCAGCTGCACGTTGATGTTCGTCATGTTCATTGCCGCACACTGTACCGGCAGAGCGCCGACGTGGCACGGATGGATGCCACTGCCGTTGATGAGGCACGGAACCTCGACACACGCCTCCGCCGGAAGGTTCGTGATCAGGCCGTTGTTCAATACGTTGCCGCCGATCTGATACGGTTTCGAGGTAACGATCGCTTCCATAATGTGCGAAGCGTATTCGAGCGAACGGGTATGCTCTTTCACGCCCTCTTCCACCATCTTCTTGTAGTCCTCTTTCCATGCCGCGATCTGATTGATACAGCGGCGCGGATACTCGTCCAGCGGAATGTTATAGCGCTCGATCAGCTCCGGATACTTGCTCTTGATGTAGAACATATTGTACTCGGCGTTGTGCTCGCTCGATTCGGTGCAGTAATAGCCGAAGTTTTTGATATAGTCAAAACGGACTTTATCGAGGAAATCCGGCTCTTCCATTTTAAGCAGAGCGCGTTTTTTGATCTCCGGATAGAGGTCGTTGCCGAATTTGTCTTCGATTTTAAGCAGCCAGGCCATATGGTTGATGCCGGCGATGAGCTCTTTGCGGCCTTCGAGTTTGTCTTCCATGCCGACGTGCTTCAAAAGCGTTTCCGAGCAGACCTGAACGCTGTGGCAAAGGCCGAGCGTTTCAATGCCGGTATAGCGCTGCATATAGCCCGAGAGCATTGCCATCGGGTTTGTGTAGTTTAAGAAAATTGCATCCGGGCAGACTTCTTCCATATCATCCGCAAAGTCTTTGAGAACCGGGATCGTGCGCAGCGCGCGCATGATGCCGCCAATGCCGAGGGTGTCGCCGATGGTCTGGCGCAGACCGTATTTTTTCGGAACCTCAAAGTCGATGATCGTACACGGGTCATACAGACCGACCTGAATTGCGTCAACGACAAAGTTAGCACCGCGCAGAGCGTCCTTGCGCTGCTCCACGCCGAGATAGCATTCGATCTTGCCGTAGCCGCCGAGTGTCTGGCGCATTGCTTCAAGAATCGTCTGGCTCTCTTTCAAACGCTCGCCGTCGATGTCATACAGCGCAAATGTGCTGTCACGCAGTGCTTCGGTGCACATACAGTCGCCGAGAACGTTGCGGGCGAAAACGGTGCTTCCAGCACCCATAAACGTAATTTTCATGATTCTAACTCCCTTCGGGGTTTTTCTTGCTTCCATTATACGAAGATTTTTCCGCCAAAGCAAGACAAAAGCCTGCTTTTTCAGCAGGCTTTCCGTGATTTATATCTTCTGATTAAATGCGCTCATATCGTACGTGATAACCGTATAATACGTCATCTGCGGTTCGCACGTTTTTAAAGCATCGTCGATGCGCCGTTTGATCTCTTTTCGGGTTTCGAAAAGGTCGCTCGGCAAAACGAGATCAAAAATCAGATTCGTGTGACCTTTGCCGCGCACCATACGGAAATCGTGCATCTGCAGGCGGCTGTCGATTACCGCAAGAATACCGCCGAGCACACTGCGGATACGGTTTAATTCCGGGTCGTCCGTTACAACCGGATCGTAGTGAATGACGAGATGGATATTGTGATTGTTCAGACACTCACGCTCCATATCATCGATGATCTCGTGGCACAAAAGCGGATCTTCACAGCAGTCCATCTCAACGTGCAGCGAAGCAAAACGCTGACCTGCTCCGTAATCGTGTACCATCAGGTCGTGATAGCCGAGAACCTTCGGATTTTCGCTGATGTAATCGACGATGATCTCCTGCAGTTCAGCGGATGCCGCTTCGCCGAGAAGCGGACTGACCGTTTCTTTGGCAAGCATGGCGCCGCTGTACAGAATAAAGCCGGAAACGGCAAGACCGATGTATCCGTCCACCGGAATGCCCCAAAGCATCTGCGCCACAGCGGCGAGCAGAACAGCGGAAGTTGCAACAACGTCGTTGCGGCTGTCGGCGGCCGTTGCCGCAAGCGCCGCGGAATTGATCTTTTTGCCAAGAAGGCGGTTAAACAGGAACAGCCAGAATTTCATACCGATCGAGAGCAGCAAAACGAGTGCCATAACCGGCGAAAACGTGACCGGATCCGCGCTGAAAATCTTTTCGACCGAGGTTTTTGCAAGTTCAAAACCGATAACGATGATGAGTGCCGCAACCGCAAGTGCTGAAAGGTATTCAAAACGGGCGTGACCGTACGGGTGCTCTTCGTCCGCCGGACGTGCCGCAAGCTTAAAGCCCAAAAGTGAGATGATCGAGCTTGCCGCATCGGTCAGGTTGTTCATCGCGTCGGCTGTAATGGAAACAGCACCCGAAAGCGTGCTGATCACGATTTTCGCCAAAAACAGCAGAACGTTGCAGATGATGCCGACCGTTCCCGAGAGGCTTCCGATTGCCGTGCGGACTTTTAAATTTGAAGTATCTGCGTGGTTTTTTACAAAAATGCGCAGAAGAAATTGTGTCATGTTCTTCTCTCCGATATCACAAGCGGAATTACTCCGCCGTTTTTCTTCCCGATTCGATGAGCTCGCGTTCGAAAGCTTCGGGATTTTTCAGATAGTAATCCTGGTGTTCTTCCTCCGCCGGATAAAACGCCGAAAACGGTTCCAGTGCGATATACACATCCTTGCCGCTCGATTCTTTAAGTGCATCAATGTGTGCTTTCGCCGTGATGCGCTGTGCTTCGTCGGTATAATAGACGGCGAGCGTATAGGAAAAGCCGCGGTCGATGAACTGACCGCCGTCGTCAAACGGATCAACACCGCAGAGGAAAATATCCAAAAGCGTATCGAATGCAACCTGATCTTCGTCGTAATCAACGCGGATTGTCTCGCGGTGTGCGGTCGTCTGCGATTTTACTTTCGCATATACGGCATCTTCCGCACTTCCGCCGCAGTATCCGCTCGTTACCGCCGATACGCCGTCATATTCCTTGAAATTCGGCGTGATGCACCAAAAGCATCCGCCGGCAAAATAAGCCTGCTTCATTTCCACCTCTTACGCGCGATGTGCGTTTACGAATTCGATGAGACGGTTCCAGTCATAGCGCGAGAAGAAATGCTTGCCTTTGCGCATATGGTAACCGACTGTGCCTTCCAGGAATTTATCGCCGATTTCCGGCAGGCGGTCTTCACAGATAAAGCCACCCGGGAAAGCCGGTGCCGCCGCCGCACAGGCAAGCATCTCGGCATGCGGATCCGCCCACACGTCTTCAACGGCACTGCCGACCAGAACGAAGCGCGGTGCAGATGCGGCAATCAGGAAGTGCTGATCAAACGGCATCGCATCTTCACGGTTTCTGTACTGCTGATAATTCTCGCAGAACCAGTACGGGAATGTTTTACAGATAAAATCGACCGACTCGCCGCGTTTGCCACGCGAGATTGCCGCACCGCTGCAGCCGGATTCGTTTGCATAAACAAAGGCAAAACGCTCGTCCGAAGCACCGGTAAGCAGTGCGGTTTTGCCAAGGCGCGAATGTCCGCAGACAATGCCGCAGGAGAGATCGAGCACGTCGCCGCGCGTCTGTGCATAGTCCATAACGCGCTGTGCCGCCCACGTCCACATCGCGATCTTGCCCGGATCGTGCGGACCGCGCTTGCCGTCTTCCAGTAAAATGCCGGCGAGACCGTTTGTAAAGTCGCCGTCATCCTTCGTAACATCGTTATAGCAGAACGAGAACACAGCGAAACCGTTATCGACCAGCTCTTCGGTCGGCATATACGCGTCCGGAACGTTCGGACGGAAATTGATATGAACAAAGAACGGATGCTTACCCGGCGCGGTCGGAATCACCGCATAAAACGGGAAGGTGAACGGTTTTCCGTTTACAACACTGTGCGCGAGCACTTTGTTGAGCGTTGCATTGCCGCCGCAAAAATTCGGAAACTCCGTCTCCAATACTTCAAAGGAAAGCGACTCCGGTTTTGCGGGAATATAGCCGTACTCCTCTTTCTGCAGCATTTCGAGCATCTCTTCACGCGAGAGAAGCTGCGGCAGATTCTTTTCTTTTATCAGTTCGTTCAGCATAGCGTTTCCTCCTTATTCTTCGCATCCGTACAAGGTGCGGTACAGATCGATTTCCGCGGTCGCCTCTTCCAGAAACGCACGGCACTGCGCATCCTTCACAAGCAGTTTTCCGACTTTTTTGAGCGCTTTGAAAAAGCGCGGATCAAACACGATCTCATCACTGTGCATAAGCAGCGGACAAACGCGCTGTGCACGCGTATCCTTTTCGATGAACACCTTTCCCTTTTCATCCACCGTCGGGAAAAACGGAAAAATCCGGCACGCAAGCGGTCGCTTGCTTCTGTCGCACGTGCCGTCGCATACAGCAAGACGGCCGCCGCCTTCGATCGGTTTTACGGTAAGCTCGGTCTCTTCGTTCGGGAAAAGGCGCATACCCGTATTTTCGTCGCCTTTGCAGCAGGCGCCGCCGCAGATCAGTCCGCAATCAGCTTTCAGCGGTGTCAGATCGCCGAGCGTTTTAAATACAGTTTCATAGAGTTTTTTATAATCGGTCGGTTTCATTCGGGATCCCTCAATCGTGGCGCTGTTCAAAGTTATCGTATGTCTCGCAAAAGCGCGCCGCAAAAGACGGTTCTTCGCCGCCGGCATACAGGTGCGAAACGTCGCCGAAGCTTGCGATGCGGAAGGATGCGATGCCTTTCTCGCGCTCTTCGGTATTGACCGTTGTAACAGAGGACGGTGCCGCGCAGAAGCCGTGCCACAAAACCATCGGCGAAGCACCGATCAAATGGCCCAGCAGCACACATTCGACACCGAAATGACAAAACAGCACGATCGTATCCTCATTCGGCGTTTCCACACGGTAGGTTCGTCCGTCGCGAACGTAACCGTGTTCGGCAAGCAGTTTGTCGAACTCGCTGCAGACGCGCTCGTATTCCTCTTTGGCATTTCCGGCCTGCATCACGTCAACGTCCGCCCATTCCTTGTCGCTGTAAAAGCGCTCTTCACAGGTCCAGTCCTTCGGGCGCCAGTCCCAGAGGCCGCGCTGTTCGCCGTCTTTTATCATATAGCCGGAGAATTCCCTGAGCCACTCGCACTCTTTGGCGGTTCGGCCCATTTTCTTGAGCGTATAGTTCGCGGTATCCTTTGCACGGCCGAGGATCGAGACGTAAAACGCCTTCACATCGAGTTTAGAAAGCTTTCTCGACAAAAGCTCCGCTTCAATATGTCCCTGCGGTGTGAGCGAATCGATTGAATAATCCGGATCGGCATGGCGGACGATCAGCAATTTCATAACGGTACCTCCGTTTGGTAATCTTTCTTATTTTGATTGTACTGCATTTTTCTGAAATTGACAAGGCAAAATTCGTATTGCGGCACATATCCGGATTTGTTATAATGAAAGAAAAACGAATCGCTTTATTCCGTATGTACCAAACAAGGAGGCACCTTTATGTCCGAAAAAGCAAAACTGACACTGCGTGCAGATGCACCGGATATCGTCCGCTGCTTTGATTCCGCAGTACACAATGCCGTTGATATCAACACCGTTGCGTGTGATTATACGATTTATAACAGCACCGGTCTTCTCTCTCATCCGTTCATGATCCGTGCCGGCGGCAACTATGAAACGCCGTGGACACGCGACGCCGCCATCAACACCTGGCACGCGATGCGTTATCTTGATCCGAAAGCGGCACGCACCACGCTGTTTGCCGTCTGCACCGCGGACGAAAACGGCGATCCGGTGATCCAGCCGGACGTACAGACCTGGGACCAGATCGTATGGACCATCGGCGCATGGAGCTACTATCTTGCAACCGGTGACGAAGAATTCCTCGCGATCGCACGCGGCATCATCAACCGCGCGCTCACCGCACACCGCAAAAACCGCTTCAACACACAGTATCAGCTGTTCCGCGGCGGTTCGTTCTTCAACGACGGCATCGCCGGCTACCCGCTCGAGTGCCACGTTTTGGATCTCTATGATTCGTTTGGTCCGGCCCATCCGGTCGTTGAAACGATCATGTGCTTCAGCACGAACTGCCTGTTCTGTGAGGCATACCGCATCTATGGCGAGATCGCCGCACACTTCGGCGATGAAGAAGAAGCCGCAAAAGCACGCGCTTATCACGCAGAACTGAAAGAAACGATCAACCGCGTTTTCTGGGACGAGGAGCTCGGCCGCTACCGTTATATCCTCTATCCGGACGGCCACATGGATTTCTCGCAGGAAGCAAGCGGTCACGCATTTGCTGTTTTGTTCGATATCTGCCCGCAGGAAAAACAGAAAGCGCTGCTCGAAAATCTCGTAATCTCCGACCGCGGTCTCGTTTCCGTCTGGCCGCCGTTTGAGGGTCTTTACAGCGATGACAAACCGGGCCGCCACAACAATGTCGTATGGCCTTTCCTCAACGGTATCGTACTGCAGGCGTTTGCAAAATGCGGTCTGTCCGAGATGATCGGCGAAGAGCTTGTCCGCATCACCGATCTGTTCAAAGGCAGTGATTTTGAACTTTACGAGATCTACAGCCCGTACACCGGAGAAGTTTACGGCGGCTGGCAGCTTGATCACGTGTGGGAATCCTGTCACGATCAGACCTGGTCGGCAACCTGCTATATCGGCGCATTCCTGCACGGTATTTTCGGTATGAACCTCGAAAAAGACGGCATCCGCTTTGTTCCGGCAGTTCCGGAAATTCTCAAAGATGCCGCTGTTTCTAACCTGAACGTACACGGCATGGATCTGACGGTCGAGGTCAAAGGTTTCGGCAGTGAGATTGTCTCCTTCCTCGTTGACGGCATCGAAACCGAAGCTTTCCTCAAATGGGACGAAAAACCGCACACGGTCACCATCGTACTGAAATAACATGCACACGCCAGGAGGTATATCTATGAATCCGCACGGCAAAATCCCGGCACATCTGCCAAAGCGTCTGACGATCTCGTTTCCGATCTGGGGTCTTTTTGACACCGGCAACGGTGCATATCACGATCTCGACCGATTTGTAAAAGAACACGTCGAGCGCGGATTCAACTGCATCCGGCTCGAAGGCGGTGCGGGATTGACGCACGATCTCGCCGGCAACCGCCGCGGACCGATCTTCATCCACGCGCCGTTCGGCGAATACTCGAAAAACCGCCAGTGCTGGTGTTTCGGCGGCGAAGGCGAATGCGATGTTCTTGCGCGTATGATCGAACTCTGCGAAGCCTGCAAAAAATACGGCGTATACCTCATCATCTCATCGTGGTATTTCCTGCACACCTACTGGTATCTCGACACCGCGCTCAATGAAGAGATCCTGAAGCCGAATATCGAAGATATGTTCATGGTATTTGCTCGCTATCTGCACTATGTTCTCTGTGAGCTTGAAGCGCGCGGTCTTTCCGACCGCATTGCAATGGCCGAGATCTTCAACGAGATCTCCGCCGTTCCGACCTTTATCGGCGAATTCAAAGGCACAGATATCAGCGGCATCAATTTTACGGCAAAGCACGAAGAAGCGATCGCGTGGCTGCGCGAACAGCATCCGGATATTCTCTTCTCCGTTGATAATGACAACCTTTCCGATGAACAGGTTGCCGCGCTCCCGAAAAATCTGCAGGGATTCAACGGTCACAACTACTTCCTTTGGGGTATCTACGGCGGAACGCTCGAAAAAGGCGAACCGGTGCGCGATGATTTCTTCCTCGGCAAATATACGGCGGAAGATATAAAGGCTTCACGCAAAGGACTTCTTCCGTTGACCGAAAGCTGTTCGCCGTGGTATGACCGTATGGCGCGCTGCAACGATCTTGATACCCAAAAGATCCCGGAGCTGGAGGCGTATCTGGAAAAGCGCCTTGCAGAGCGCCGCGATGAATATCTCGAAAAGCTGGACACCTTCTGCGATGGATTCAAAAAGGTCATGGCAAGATATCCGGACGCACCGGTTGTCTGCGGTGAAGGTGTTGCTTACTGTTCGAGTATCCCGCTTCTCTTTGAAGAGCATAGCGACGCATTCTGGGACATGGCAAAGATCATGATGCAAAAATACAAAGAAACCGGCCTTTGGGGCACGGTTATCAAAACGCTCTGCGGACCGGAAGACGGCTGCTGGACCTTACGCAAAGATAAGCTGAAAGAGCTCAACGATCTCTTTTTGGCGGATGAATAAAAAAACACGGCTCACTCCTTTTTTCGGGAGTGAGCCGTTTCTGTTTTTTATGAATTACCCGCTTTTTTCTGAGCAAGCTGATAATCAATGAGCTGTGCAGCTGCCGGATTCAAAGCGCGGATATAATCAAGGCTCTTTTTACCCGGGTAGGCGTTATAGACCTTGATCGCAATCTGCATATCACCGGAGTCATAGCGAATCGCTTCGTTGATACGTTTTCTCTTATAGTATCTTTTGCGGTGCGGGAACGAAAAGAAGATCGTAAGTAAGGTACAGATCAGAATAAAGCTGCCGAAAAGCGCGAGGAAAAGCTCAGGATATCCCTCAAAGCCTCTGAACGCAAATATGATCAAAAAGGCAATAAAAAAGCCGTTTAAGCGTGCACAAAGTTTCGGAACCCACGATTCTTTATACATATTCAGAATTTTCTGCACATCCTGCGCCGTATAGATATTGGATACAGGAGCGGACGGCGGAGCCGGCTGGTACTGCGGCTGCTGATACTGCGGCTGCTGATATTGTGGCTGCTGGTACTGCGGCTGCTGGTATTGCGGCTGCTGGTATTGCGGCTGCTGGTACTGCGGCTGCTGGTACTGCGGCTGCTGATACTGCGGCTGCTGATACTGCGGCTGTGCCGGTGCCGGAGGTGCAGGAGGTGTCGGAGGTACTCCGTAAAGGTCCTCATAAAGCGACTTATAATTCTTGGAACCCATTTCATTTCCCATATCCGCCGCCTGTTTATACAAAGCGAGTGCGCGCTGTTTATCGACAGCAACACCGCGGCCTTGGCTGTAGCAGAAGCCGAGGTTGGAAATTGCCACCGGGTGATTCTGTGCTGCCGCTTTCTGAAGCCACGTAAAAGCGGCCTGGTCGTTTTGTGCGACACCTTGTCCTTTCAGATATGCGATCGCCACGTTGATCTGTGCCGGAACATAGTCGAGTTGAGCCGCAGCGTTATAAAGTGCGTACGCTTTTTCGTACTCCTGCTTTTCGGCAAAATCGAGTGCACTGTCATATAATTTTTCACCAGTTGACATACGATATCCCTCTTTTTCGTATATGATAAATCTATTATAGCATATCAAAAGATAGAATCAAGCAAATTTGTCTTTATAAAGCAAAAAATCGGCACGATTCTGCGGATTGCTTTCCGGACTGCCCGGATGACGGCGTTAAATTTTCCGTATATAATGAGCGTTTTCGTTTTCGCACATAGCAGGAAATGACACGTAATCAATATCACCGTGTTTGCTTTCTGCTCCCGGATGATAGTGTCCCTGATACACGGCCTTTACCTTTCCGCTTTTTTGCAATATATCGTTTATTTCCGAAAAGTTATATACCCTGTGGTCCTCACGTATATTGGGATCAATATTCTGATGGATAAAAATATAGACATCACCGGTTGCTTTTTCAAACTGCTCTTCTAAGTCTCCGATATGCGGATAAAAGGTATCCGTCCAATCCGTATCTCCGGGCAGATAGTGATTGCCGTTTTTGAAGTAACAGGCATCCAGGAACAGCAAGGTCTTTCCTTCCTGTTTCATGATTCTTGGCTTGCAGTCGCTCAAAATCTCATAAAACTCCGTTTCAGAAAAAGTGAAAGCATCGTGGTTGCCCATTAAGCAGATTGTCGGGATCGGACTTTCCTTTATAATTTTTGCAATTTCTTTTAGATTGGCTGTCTCTTTTTCGCGAGAAGTTTCCTTGTCCGTTAAATCACCCAGGCAAACCACAAGATCGCATTTTTGCATCTCGAAAAAATCGTATGCCATCCTGATTTTTTCTAATGATTTGTTGTTATAACGATTGCCGCAGGTAATTTCTTGAGAAGAGTAATGCGAATCGGTAAATATTCCGAGCTTCATGAAAGCACCACCTTTGGCTCCATTATACCACTCTGCTATGCGAGGTACAAGCGTACACAATATCTCTTGCAAAAAAACAACAAGCGACTCGCAAATGCGAATCGCCTAAAACTGTCGTATCAATAAAATCACGGACAGCCGTGCATATCATCAATTTCAAAGAAATTGTATATCATCAAGACGAAGTCTTGCATCTCATCAAGCCGCAGGATATGCACGCTGACGCGTGATGATATACACCGCACCTCGTGCGTTGATGATATACCAAGCCTGCGGCTTGGATAAACAAAAAAGATATTTTTGCGGTTTTCGCGTATTAATTCGAACTCTTACAGAAAATGAAATCCTTGCTGACGCAAGGATGAAATCAGCTAACGCTGATGAAATCTTCGGCTTTGCCTCAGATGAAATGAAATCCACCCACCGCCACAGC
>JBGUUS010000044.1:0-14161 GCA_045133675.1 Oscillospiraceae bacterium
TGTTGCGGTATTGGGCAGCGGCGAATACGCATTGCACGAAGCGCAGATTTTAGCGCAGACATCCGGTTCGGTTACGATTCTCACAAATGGCGCGGAATATACTGGCGGCGAACTCCCGGAGAATATCGCGCTCGATACGCGAAAGATCGAGGCGATCGAAGGCGAAATGGCGGTCAGCGGTGTTCGCTTTGAAGATGGCGATGCTCTGCAGGTCAGCGGTGTTTTCGTAGCCGTCGGCGTTGCCTCTTCCGCAGATCTTGCGCGCAAAATCGGTGCTGAGGTTGAAGGCAGCCGTGTTGTCGTAGACGAAGACGGCGCAACAAATGTACCGGGCCTTTATGCCGCAGGCGATTGCATCGGCGGTCTTTTGCAGATTTCCACAGCCGTTGCCGAAGGCGCAAAAGCAGCCATGGCAGCAATCCGTTATCTGAGAAGTATGCAGTAAGCAAAATGCGATAGTATAACAAAGACCCGAAGTTTTAAAACTTCGGGTCTTGCCGTTTTTTACAGGATTTCTTTTACTGCAGCACTCAGCTTCTGGATGAAGCGTTCGCCTTTTACATCGTCATCCGCCCATGTGAGAACCGCAAAACCAATCGTGCGGTTTTCGCCGTAGAGAATGCCGGTGTCGTGAACGATTCCCGGCAGACCGCCGGTTTTATGTGCCGTTTTCTGCTGCGGCATCGAAAAGCGGATCAGCGTGTCGTCGTGCTGGCGCATCAGGATCGGCAGCGCCATCTCGCAGATTGCGTCGGAAACGAGCTCGCGGCGGTGAATCAGCGTGTACAGACGCAGCATATCGCGTGCCGACGTCGTATTCTCGGAACCGCGCTGTGCGGCGTTAAAGTCGAGCATATGGCGGCGCAGAACGGTGTCATACAGACCGAGCGAACGGATAACACCGTTGATGCGATCCATGCCCATCAGGTCGATGAGTGCGTTCGTTGCGGTATTGTCGCTGTCGGTGATCATCGTTTCCAGCAAAAATTCGAGGGTTGCTTCGCGGCTTTCCGCGGTGAAATGCTTGCTGTCGCCGGTGAACTGTTTTTCGGTGATCGGAATGAGATCGGACATAGCAAGCTTTCCGGCTTCCACGTCTTCTAAAACCGTCAGCATGATCGGTGTTTTGATGGTGCTTGCGCTTTTTAATACTTCACGCTCGTTATAAAGCGCAAGCATTTCGTCGGTATTGAAATCATAGAGCGCACAGCAGGCAAAGCAGCCGCACTCTTTTTCAAGTCTGATGATCGTATCCTGAAGCAGCATTACGTTTTCCTCTTTTCGTTATTCTTCGCTTTCGAGCAGCTCAACCTGATTCATCCACATTGCCGCAGATGCATCGCTCGGCATTTTCCAGTCGCCGCGCGGCGAGAAGGAAATGGTTCCGACTTTCGGACCGTCCGGCAGGCAGGAACGTTTGAACTGCTGCATAAAGAAGCGGCGATAGAAGTTTCTGAGCCATTTAAGGATAAATTTTGCATCGTAAACGCCGGCGAATGCATAGCAGGCGAGGCGGTAGATCTTCTTCGGTTCAAATGCCCAGCGGATCGCGTAGTAGATGAAGAAATCGTGCAGTTCGTACGGACCGACGAGGTCTTCGGTTTTCTGTGCAATCTCGCCGTCTTTTGGCGGCAAAAGCTCCGGGCTGACCGGCGTGTCGAGAATATCGCGGAGTACCGCATCGAGAGCGGACGGTGCAAAACGTGCGGCTTCATATCCGACGAGATGGCGCACGAGCGTTTTCGGGATCGAACCGTTTACGCCGTACATCGACATGTGGTCGCCGTTATACGTTGCCCAGCCGAGCGCCAGCTCAGAGAGGTCGCCGGTGCCGATTACGAGGCCGTTTCTGCGGTTTGCGATATCCATCAGGATCTGTGTGCGCTCGCGTGCCTGTGCGTTTTCAAAGGTAACGTCGTGAACCGACGGATCGTGGCCGATATCGGCAAAGTGCTGGTCAACTGCCTTTTTGATATCAACGCATTCAAAGCTGACACCGAGCTCTTCACAGAGCGCCTCCGCGTTCGATTTCGTGCGGCTCGTGGTGCCAAAGCACGGCATCGTAACAGCGTAAACATCGGTGCGCGGGCGGTTCAGAAGATCCATTGCGCGAACGGCAACAAGCAGAGCGAGCGCGGAATCGAGACCGCCGGAAATGCCGACAACTGCGGTTTTTGCGTACGAATGTGAGATGCGTTTCTTGAGACCGAGAGCCTGAATGGTGAGCATATCTTCAAAAGCGGCTGCACGGTCTGCTTCCTTCGGAATGAACGGCAGGGCTTCGATTTTGCGGGTGAGTTCGGTTTTATGAACCGGAAGAGAGAAAGAGACGGTGAGATATTCTCCGCTTTCTGCGGCCGTCCAGAGGCCGTTACGGCGGCGCTCTGCGGCAATACGATCAACGTCGATCTCGGTAATCAGCAGCGAATCTGCTTCAAAGCGGCTTTCTGCGAGGATCGTACCGTTTTCAGCGATCAGATGGTGTGCGGCAAAAACGGTGTCGGTTGTGGATTCGCCTTCACCTGCTTCTGCTAAAAGATAGCCGCAGTTGAGTTTTGCCGACTGTGTGGAAACAAGACCGCGGCGCCATGCGGCACGACCGACCAGCTCACAGTCCGCTGCCGGGTTTGCGATTACGGTTGCGCCTGCTGCGGTATGGCGAAGAGACGGAGAAACCGGTGCCCAGAGATCTTCTGCAATCTCACAGGCAAGGATCAGTTCCGGAACTTCGTCGCAGGAAAAGAGCAGGTTTGTGCCAAACGGCGTTGCTTCGCCGCCGAAGTTGATGATCTCCACCGCGCTGCCCGGTTCGCTGAACCAGCGTTTTTCGTCAGCAGAGAGTGCGGTTTTCGGAACAAGACCGAGGATACGGCCGCGCGAAACGACAGCGGCGCAGTTATAGAGCTTGCCTTTCGTCATAACCGGAAGGCCGACAACTGTGATCAGATCAAGCGGTTCGCTCGCATCCATGATTTCTAAAAGCGCGCATTCCGCCGCATTGATCAGCGTCGGCTGAAAGAACAGATCGCCGCAGGTGGAACCGGTGAGACCGAGCTGCGGGAAAACGAGAACAGAAACGCCTTTCTCCGCTGCTTCTTCCATCAGTGCGATGGTTTTGTCGGTGTTGTACGCACAGTCCGCAACGGTGATTGCCGGAGCGGCGCAGGCGGTTTTGATAAATCCGTTAAACATAAAATCAAGCTCCTTTTCGTTTTTCGGAAAATACAAACGGGAAAGGGGAAAGAACCCCTTTCCCGACAAGAATAAACGTGTTAGGAATCGGTGCGCTCGCGCATCCAGATCGATTCATTTTCGTGGCGGCGCGGACGGCCCATCAGTGCGGAGAGTGCTTCCCATGCAGTCAGCTTGCCGTCGAGAATACGGCACAGCTGTTCCGTGATTGGCATTTCAACGCTGTACTTGTGGCTGAGTGCACGTGCGGCACGTGCGGCGGATGCACCTTCAACCGTCATACCGATGCGCTCAACTGCTTCTTTTGCTTCAATACCCTGGCCAAGCAGAATACCGCAGCGGCGGTTGCGCGAGTGCATACTGGTGCAGGTAACGATCAGGTCACCCATGCCGGTAAGACCGGTAAACGTATCCGCGTTCGCACCCATAGCAAGACCGAGGCGCGCGATCTCCGCAAGGCCGCGTGTGATCAAAGCGGCTTTTGCGTTATCGCCAAGACCCATACCGTCGCAGATACCGGCGCACATGGCGATAATATTTTTAAGCGCACCGCCGAGCTCAACGCCGATCAGATCGTCGTTGACATAAAGGCGCAGGTTCGTATTCATCAGGATATCCTGAACGAATTCCGCACTTTCGCGGGAAGCGGATGCGGCGACGATCGTTGTCGGAACGTCGCGTGCGATCTCTTCCGCGTGGGACGGGCCGGAGAGAACAACGATCGGATTGTTCGGAATTTCTTCGGAGATCACCTGACTTAAGCGCAGGTTGGTGCCTTCTTCAAAGCCTTTTGCAACGTTTGCCACAACCGTACCCGGGCGGATAACGGCAGCAAAAGCTTTTGCTGTATCGCGTACAGCAAACGACGGAACGGCAAGGATAGCGAGATCTGCATCGGCGCCGTCTTCAATATTGCTTGTCAGCTCGATCTGCGGAGAAACCGAAACACCCGGAAGAAGCTTGCGGTTTTCGCCGAAACGGCGGATGCTCTCGATTTCCTGCGGAAATTTCGACCACATGCAGACCTGGTGACCGTATTTATGCAGCATAACGGCAAGCGAAATGCCGAAACCGCCGCTTCCTAATACCACTACACGTGCCATAATGAAAGCCTCCTTTGAGAAAGGGTTACTTTTTGAACGAAACTTTATTTTCGGTACCGTTTAACAACCGTTTGATATTCTGGTGGTGCATCAAAATAACCACAATGCCGATCAATGCCGCAACCGCGACCTCCGGCCAATGGATTGCACCGCCAAACAGCCACGTTGCCAGCATAACACCGAACGGATAAACCGCACCGGCGGTGATGGAACCGGCCGAAACGTAACGCGTTGCAATGGCAACGGCGAAAAAGCCGATGCAGCAGAGCAAAAGCGAGAACGGACAGAGGATCAGCATCGAACCGCCCGAGACAAGAATGCCTTTTCCGCCTTTAAAACGGTAGAAGATCGGGAAGAGATGACCCATCAGTGCCGCAAGCGCAGCAAAATACGAGATAACCGAAGTATCCGCAACGCCGCAGAAGCCCATAACAAGGCGAAGAATCAAAATCGAAATAATACCTTTGGAAAAATCACCAAGCAGGGTGAGCGCAGCTGCCGTTTTGCCGACGGTACGCAGAACGTTCGTCATGCCGGCATTGCCGCTGCCATACTGGCGGATATCACCTTTTCCGAACATACGGGTGACGATGATTGCAAAATTGATGCTGCCCAGAAGATAGGCTGCGATCAGACACGCCGCAAAGGCGAGAATCGTCGGGAGAGTCCATTCCATATTGAAATACTCCTTTTGTCGTTATGCTTGGGTATCTTTGTTGTCGCGTTCTTTGATGATGAATTTGATCGGTGTACCGGTCAGACCGAATGTTTCACGGATCTGATTTTCGAGGTAACGCTGATACGAGAAGTGGAACAGATCCGCGCGGTTTACGAAGAAGACGAATACCGGCGGTTTGTTCGATGCCTGGGTCATATAGTAGATCTTCAGGCGTTTTCCTTTGTCCGACGGCGGCTGCACGCGTGCGGTGCTGTATGCAAGCAGATCGTTCAGCTTACCGGTGGTGATACGGATCTCACTGTTGGCTTTCACGGTATCGATCAGCTCAAACAGCTTCGGCAGGCGCTGGCCGGTTTTTGCGGAGATAAAGACGAACGGCGCATAGGACATGAAGCTGAAATCTTTTTCGAGCTTCGTTTGCATTTCGCGCATCGTCTTGTCGTCTTTTTCAACTGCGTCCCATTTGTTGACGGCGATAACACAGGCTTTTCCGGATTCGTGCGCATAACCTGCGATCTTCGAATCCTGCTCGGTGAAGCCTTCGGTCGCGTCGATCATAATGACGCAGACATCGGCGCGGTCAACTGCCATATAAGCGCGCAGAACGCTGTAATGCTCGATCTTTTCGAGGATTTTCGATTTGCGGCGGATGCCCGCGGTGTCGATAAAGACGTATTTGCCGAACTCATTTTCAACGACGGTATCAACCGCGTCGCGCGTGGTGCCTGCAATGTCGGAGACGATCATGCGGTCTTCGCCGACAAGGCGGTTAACGAGCGAGGATTTGCCCGCATTCGGTTTGCCGATAACAGCAACTTTCGTGTATTCTTCATCGTATTCCGGATCGGCGTTATCCGGGAGATATTCCAAAACCGCGTCGAGAATATCACCGGTACCGTGGCCATGTGCGGCAGAGATCGGGAACAGCTCGCCGAGACCGAGGTTATAGAATTCATAGAATTCATCCGGCGGTCCGCCAACGCTGTCGCATTTGTTGACAGCAACAAGGATCGGTTTGCCGCTTTTGCGCAGCATTTCCGCAACATCCTTGTCCGTTGCGGTCATACCTTCGCGTACATCGACAACGAGGATGATAACATCTGCGCTTTCGATGGCAAGTTCCGCCTGACGGCGCATCTGAACGAGGATGACATCGTCGGATTTCGGCTCGATACCGCCGGTGTCAACAACCAGGAAAGTACGGTTGAGCCATTCGCAATCTGCAAAGATACGGTCGCGGGTGACACCCGGCGTATCTTCAACGATGGAAAGGCGCTGACCGATCAATTTATTGAACAGGGTCGATTTGCCGACATTCGGACGGCCGACGACCGCTACGATAGGCTTTGCCATAGTTTTTTCTCTCTCTTTCTTTATTCTTCGGCGCCGAGAAGCGCGTCGAGGAGTGCGGCACCGTCGTTGGAAACAAGGCGCACACGGATATTTAATTTGTCGCACACGTCACTGAGCAGTACGTCATCGAGAAAACGGTCCTGTTCATGGCGCAGCATACAGTTCGGTAAAAGCAGCTCGTCACCGAGATCTTTTCCGTCAAGCTGGCTGAGCAGGTCGCGACCGGTAACAAGGCCTGCAACCGTGATTGTGTGACCGAAAAAGTCATTGCGGATTGCAATAACATTACACTCTAAATTATGCCATTTCTTTTTCGCTTCGTCAACAAGCTCCTGCAAAAAAGGCTGTGCAGCTTCGCCTGTTGCAATGGTGATACGGCGTTTTTCGTCACTTTCTTCGGTTTCTTCAAGTGCCGCAAGGAATTCTTCCTTCTGCAGCGCGATTACGCCAACGCCATTGTCGAGCTGTTCGAATCCTTCATAGTATTCCGCATCCGGGATCGGTCTTTCAGCCGTGATGAAAAATTCGTCGGACGGGAAAGCGAGACGGCAGCCGTTTTCTTTGAGGAATGCCGCGGAAAAACGCTCGATGCGGTCGATGGTTTCGCCTGCAGTTTCTTTGGTATACGGGTCGATATGCGGCAGGTTCTCGCGGAATTTGGTCAATCCAACCGGAACGCAGGCAACGGTCTGCACCGCCGGATAGAGTTTTGCGAGCTCGTTTAAGGTGTTATCGAGTTCGGCGCCGTCGTTATATCCCGGGCAGAGAACGAGCTGACAGTTTAAGCTGATGCCCGCTTCCGCCAGCCGGAAGAGATGGCGCAGCGATTCGCCGGCAAAACGGTTTTTCATCATTTTGCAGCGAAGCTCCGGGTTCATCGTATGAACGGAGATATTGATCGGGGAGATATGCATCTTGATGATGCGGTCGATATCCTCGTCTTTTAAGTTTGTCAGCGTAACATAGTTGCCGAACAGGAACGAGAGACGGGCATCGTCGTCTTTGACATAGAGGCTTTCGCGCATACCCGGCGGCATCTGATTGACAAAGCAGAAGATGCAGTCGTTATAGCAGGTATGCTGCTTGTCCATGAGATACGTCTCGAAAGAGAGGCCTAGATCCTCGTATTCGTCTTTTTTCAGTTTGACCGTGCGTTTTTTGCCTTCGGCGGTGGTCAGCTCAAGTTCGAGCTTTTTCTCTGCCGCATAAAAGTCGTAATCGAGCACATCGCGGATCGGATTGCCGTTGATCGTATGCAAAATATCGCCCGGCACGATTTTCTTTTTGGCGGCGATACTTTTTTCGGCAACTTCAAAAACGGTAACGCTCATGAAAAACCTCCTGTGTTACTAAAAATGCGGCATTTGCCGCCACGAAAAAACGGTCGTCACAAAATGAGACGACCGTTTTGGAATCAAAGGAAAAGCAGAACGAGAAAGCTCTGCTTCAGGGCGCAAAATTACGCCTCTTTTTTCAGCACCTGAACGCCTTTGTAATAACCGCAGTTCGTGCAGACTTTGTGCGGAGCTTTCAGCTCACCGCACTGCGGGCATTTGGAAAACGCCGGAGCGTCAAGCTTCCATACGCTGGAACGTCTTTTGTCACGTCTTGCTTTGGATACCTTTCTCTTTGGAACAGCCATTTTGGCACCTCCTTTAAGCTCTGCTTATTGAAGCAGATCGCTCAAGATCTGAAGTCTTGGGTCGATCTCTTTTTTCTGGCATTGACAAACGCTGTGGTTTAAATCCACACCGCACACCGGACAAAGACCTTTGCAATCTTCACTGCAAAGCTGCTTGGATGGTAGATCCAGAAGAATATCTGAGACGGCAAGCATATCCATGTCGAGCATGCCATCTTCTGCGGCGATATATTCGTCTTCGTTCGTGCGGTCGTCGTTTACGATAACCTCAGAGAACGAAAGCGCGTAGTCGCGTGCAAAAGATGCAAGGCATCTGTCGCAGGTAAGCTCTAAAACGAACGATACGGTGAAATCGGCTTCGACAACACCGGCGCGGTTTTTGACCTCACCTTCAATGTGTACAGGCGTGGTAAATGGTTTCCCGTTATAAAGCTCGTAATCGGTAAGATCCAGATCGTAGGCGAACACTTTACTTTCACCGACAACATCAAAGATCTGCTTTAAATCCAGTACCATAATCACACCTCAATCGCTATGCCCTAATATTATACCGAAAGGATAATCAAATGTCAACTGTAAAATCGCATTTTCTCGATTTTTTCTTACCTTTTTTCGGCAAAGCACAACAGATATATTATGCAGCATAAAAGTCGTAATGTCAAGGTCGGATTTGCTTGTTTTTTTGTATTATAAATGTTAGAATGGAATCAAGAAAACTCGAAAAGAAGAGGGTGCTTCCATGAAAAAGCTGTTTTCCTGCGTGATCGCTGTTTTCGTCCTTGTTTTTGCATCATTTCCGGTTTCGGCTAACTCTGCGCAAACGCGCTGGAGAGGTGTTGCCGCATCCGGCGCTGTCGTGACAGAAACGGATTGTCCGCTTGAAGTTGAGAAGGAAACGCTCACGTTTGATCTTTCGGAATTTCCGGAAAATTACTACGGCTCGCTTTCGGAATATCTCGATTACGACGGCAAGGTCACTGCGGAATATACCTTCCGTAATCCCGCGGATTATGATGTTGAAGCGACACTCGTTTTCCCGTTCGGCAAATATCCGGACTATATCTATTCAACAACCGATGATTCCAAAAATCAGGAGGCAAAAGCCGCCGATCTGCTAAAATACGGCGTTACCGTAAACGGCGAGGCACTTGATTGCACGATCCGTCATACGCTCTCGGATCCGTACAGCGATTTTGATCCTGAAACCGATATCGCGCGCCTGCACGATTCCTATATGGAAGATGATTTCTTCAAAACTGATCTTACCGTGACAAAGCTCACGTATACATACGATGATCCGTCGCTCGGTTCGCCGGCAACGGCCGCGTTTAAGTGGACGCCGTCAGCCGATACGAAAGTTCTGCTGTATAACCAGTCCGGCGGTCAGCGTGACGAAGCGGATAATCTTCTGATTTCTACCTGGGTTGATACAGAAAAAGGAGAGACGCTCTATGTGTTCGGCGATGCTTCGTTTGAACCGGAGTGGAAGATCTACGAAAACGGCGCGTGCGAAAAAGAAATCGAAGGCAGCCTTACGCTCGCTTCTTCCGAAACAATGACGCTCAAAGAGTTCGCTCTGCAGAAATACAACGCGGAATCCGGCATTTCGGAAACGGATTGGTACAATGCAATGGTCGAAGACCTGAAAACGAGCGATAAAGAATGGGGAAGCAGCATTAAAAATGAATCGGGCGAAACCGAAACGGTTCCGGGCGGCGTTTTATCCTGCTGTGCATACGATTTCGATCTGACCGGTTCGCTTCTGCGTTGGTATGAATATGAGCTGCGCGTTCCGGCGGGCGAAACGGTAACGAATACCGTCACTGCGCCGATGTACCCGGCAATCAATTCGGATTTCACCTCGCCGGTTTTCACGTATACGTATCTGCTCTCACCGGCAAAAGGCTGGGCGGATTTCAAACTCCTCGATATTAAGATCAACACGCCGGTCTATCTGTTGGAATCCACCGTTTTGGGCTTTGAGAAAACCGAGGAAGGCTATTCGCTTCTGCTCGACAGCCTTCCGGAGGAAGATCTGACCTTTACGCTCTGTGCGGAGGAAAATCCGGTCCGCGCTGTCCCGAGCTACACGTTCCACTTCCTTTCCTGGATCACACTGATTCTAAGCTTACTGACTCTTGCACTGATCGCAGGCGGCGTTATCGCGGCCGTTGCGATCCGTATGAAAAAATAAAGGAGAACCGATATGAAGAAAATTGCAAGCTTTACCGTTGACCATGACGTACTCGGAAAGGGTATGTATATTTCCCGTACAGACGGCGACGTCGTTACGTACGACATCCGTATGAAAGTGCCGAATGCGGGAGATTATCTCACGAACGGCTCGATGCATACGTTTGAACATCTTTTTGCTACCTATGTCCGCAATACGGCGCACAGCGACGAGATCATCTATGTCGGTCCGATGGGATGCCGCACCGGTTTCTACTTCCTTGTGCGCGACAGCCTTTCCCACGAAACCGCGATCCGTCTGATCAATGAGACATTTGCATTCATCCGCGATTTTTCCGGAAAGATTCCGGGAACGGAGAAAAAAGAATGCGGCAACTATCTGGAGCACGATCTTGACGGAGCAAAAGCCGTTGCAGAGGATATGCTCGGCGTACTCAAAGACTGGAAACCGGAGAACATGATCTATCCGGAGGCATAAACGAAAGGGGATTTTCTTATGGGCAAAGTCATTGGTTTTTCGCACGTTGCGGTCAAATCCGACCGCTTTGAAGAGGCGTTCCGTTTTTACACGGAGGGTCTCGGTCTGCACTGTGCGGTAAAAGGCGATCAGAGCGCAGTTTTGGTCATTCCGGACGGAACGGTCGTTGAGGTGTTTGGCGGCGGCGAAACCGTACACAACACCGCCGGCTGCACGCATTTCTGCCTGAACGCTTATAACGTTCATGCCGCTATGGCACGCGCTGTGGAATACGGCGCAACGGTCAAAACGGAGGTCTATCCGCTTGGCGGTCTGCGCATCGGCTTCGTCGTTGCACCGACCGGTGAGGAAGTTGAATTCTGGGATATCGACGCCAAAGGCGACGAACCGGCCTGTGACGAAAACGGCTGCTACATCAAAACCTTCGTTCACCCGGCTTTCACCGTTGCGGATATGGAGGCTTCGGTCAAATTCTATGAAGCACTCGGTATGCGCCGCAAAGTCGACTGGGATGGCGGCTGCTCGATGGTAATGGACGACAACCGCGAGATCGAAATCTTTGCGGGCGGCCACGTTTGCGATAACACGAGCGGCATCAGCCATGTCTGCTTTAACGTTGACAATATGGAAGAAGCGCTTGAAGCGGCTGTTGCGGCAGGCGGCGAGATCACCAATATGCCGAACTGGAGCGAAAACTTCCGTTACGCATTTTTCCGCGGCATCTCCGGCGAGATCATCGAGTTCTTCCAGATGTATCCGGAAAAAGAGGGAACAATGTTCCGCGTTCCGGATATCGGCCCGGCAATCAAATAAGCGATTAACAAAGCAAAACAGCGGTTCCGTTTGGAACCGCTGTTTTTATGTGTCGGATTATGCGAGGTCAAACGACACGGTATGATCCGTGACGGAGAGAACAGCGCCGAGGTCGCTTTCTTCAAACGAAGCACCGGTTACGTTTTTAACACAGCCGATATTGCGCATACAGAGCTTCAGATCCGTATATGCACCGTCGAGCGTGACCGTGACGTGTCCGTTTTCGTTCACTGCGGCTGCTTTCAAGGCAAACTCGCCGTTTGTGTCGTAAATCACGGTTTCGGCTTTGTCTTTCAGTGCAAAGATATGTACCGTCAGACCGTCCGTATAGTTGTATTCCGGATTGGTGCGCACTTTTCCGATCGGAAGAAGCGTATTCTCGCGGACGAACAGCGGCAGCGAGAAATAGTCGTAATTTTCCTGCATCCAGCTTCCGCCCTGTTTTACTTCATTCGAGAGCAGATGCGTCCATTCGCCTTTCGGAAGATAGTAGGTGACATTACCGTCGTTGCGGAAGATCGGTGCGACCAACAGACTTTCGCCCAGCATATACTGTCTCTCCAGATCCTCACAGGTGATATCGTCCGGGAACTCCAGGACCATCGCGCGCATCGACGGAATTCCGGTTTTGTGCGAGGTGACCGCAGCCGCGAAGATATACGGCATAAGCGAGCATTTCAGCTCTGTAAACGCTTTGAGAACGGCAACGGATTCTTCGCCGTTTTCCTCGCCTTCTTTCGAGAAAAGCCACGGAACCTTGTGCTTTTCACCGTGCAGTCTCGAATGGGTGGAAAGTAGACCGAACGCCGCCCAGCGTTTATAGATATCCGCGTCTGCAACACCGGCATAACCGGAAATATCATGGCTCCAGAAGCTGAAACCGGAAAGACAGAGCGAAAGACCCGCACGCAGAGACATGGCCATATCGGAATATGTCGTTTTCGGGTCACCGCCCCAGTGAACCGGGAACTGCTGACAGCCGGTTGTAGCGCTGCGTGCAAAGAGGCACGCGCCGTTTTTGCCTTTGTATTCTTCAAGCAGTTCGAACAGGCACTTGTTGTACAGATACGGGTAGTAGTTGTGCATCCGGAGCGGGTCGCTGCCGTCGTAATAGACAACGTCCGTCGGTATACGCTCACCGAAGTCCGTCTTGAAGCAGTCGATACCCTGTTCGATCAGCGGACGGAGTTTGTCCTGGAACCATTTGTATGCCGCCGGGTTCGTGAAGTCGACAATGCCCATGCCTGCCTGCCAGAGATCCCACTGCCATACGGCGCCGTTCGGCTTTTTCAGCAGATAGCCGTTCTTTTTCGCTTCTTCAAAAAGCGGCGAACGCTGCGCGATATAGGAGTTGAGCCAGAAGCACGGCTTGATGTTGCGCTCCTCGTTCAAAACTTTGAGCTGTTCTTCGATATGCGGGAAGATATCGCGGTCCCACTGGAAGCTGACCCATTCGTTTTCGCGCATCGAAAAAGCGTCGTACAGGAATACGTGCAGCGGAACCTCGCGGTCGCGCATACCGTCGATCAGTTCCATAACGCTGTTTTCGTCGTACTGCATCGTGGAAGAGGTCGTAAGCCACAGACCGAACGACCACGCCGGCGGAAGAGCGGGTTTGCCCGTGAGCGTGGTATAGCCGCTGATGACGTCCTTCATGGTATCGCCGCCGATAACCATGAAGTCGATCTTTTCGCCCGGAACGGAGAACTGCACACTTTCGGTATGCTCCGAGCAGATTTCATAGGATACCGGACCGGTATCATTTACGAAAACGCCATAGCCGCGGTTGGTTACATAGAACGGAACGCATTTATAGGAGATGTCGGTATTGGTGCCGCCGTCTTCGTTCCACGTAGTCACCGACTGTCCGTTTTTAACAAACGGGGTGAAGCGTTCGCCAAGACCGTAGATCTTTTCGCCCATATCGATCTGCATCTGCACGCACATAAAGCTGTTGAAACGGGAGGCGTTTTTGCTGCTTCCGATCAGCTCGAGATCAAGCTGTCGATCCATAAGATCGTCGTCCTGTGTCGATACGGTGCAGATCATCGACTGATTATCTTTTTCCGTGATTCCTGCAATTTTTTTACCTTTGTAATAATAGGTGAACGTGCACGGTCTTCTGGTGATAACCAGTTCGGTGTCACCGCTCTTGATGGAAACATACGTTTCGGTCAGGTTGAATTCCGGCGTAAAATCTGCAATATTCAGATCAAATTCCGGGTATTTCTGGTTTCCGCCGCTGAAATGGATCGCTTCTGTCCGGATAATATTGGGCTGTGGAGAAGAAATGTACATTTCCAGGATCGGTCCGCCGACAGTGCGAACCGGCGCTGTATACGGTACGGTATAGAGATATAATTTATTACCGATGATTCGTGCGTCACGCACCTGTGCGGTACCGGCGAATTCCACACCTTTTCGGTTCATCCAGTATCCTCTTGTAAATTTCATAAATATCTCCTTTCCAACAACGAGTGAACATCGCTTTTCTACATTCTATCACAAGATATGCAGGAAAGAAACAGGGAAAACAAAAAAGGACCCATCCTGCGATGGATCCTTTTTTTGCAAAAGAGCAGTATAATGGTGCGTAGAGTAGGGCAAGAAAAGCAAAGAGGTGCGTAACTGTCTCATTTTTGCAAATGTAAATTAATCTTTTTTTCTATTTTCTTTAAAATTGCTTCAATATTATCTTCTTCTAAATC
>JBGUUS010000045.1:0-12612 GCA_045133675.1 Oscillospiraceae bacterium
GGAACGTATGCCTGGATCGTTCCGGCGAAACCGCCGCCGTGAACACGAACGGCACCTTTGCCGTTCAGTGCAGCTTCCGCCGCGGCAATTGCAATGGTAACGCTCTGCTCCTGCGCCATTCTGTCGCTGTGGATGTTCTGCAGCAGGAAAGCGGAGGAACGGCCCGATGCGATAACACCGGAGAGGAAATCGTCCATTTTTCCGGCTTTCATTGCGTTGACCATATCAACAACGCGGTCATTTTCCTGGATAAAGTGCCAAGCACGGATGAAAGCACGGTCGCCGGCAGCTTTGCGAACAGCCTGTGCGTTTTTGAGCAGGTCTTCCATCGTAACACCGCGCAGAATCTCCTGTCCGAAGACGGATGCGGCTGCTCTCATCTCGGTCGGGATGGACGCGAAGTCTTCGGTGAGGTCGGCGTGATCTGCACCGCTGTCGATGATAACAAGCGCATATCCGGTGTCTTTCGGCGCAAAGGCAATCGGTTCGATGACCGGAGCTTTCGGGTCGATAAAGTCGATCGTAACACAACCGCCGACAGCACAGGCGGTCTGATCCATCAGTCCGCACGGTTTGCCGAAGTAGACGTTTTCCGCAAACTGACCGATGATCGCGATTTCCGGCTTCGTCAGCTTGCTCTCAAAGAACAGATCGTTCAGAATACAGCCGATCAGTACTTCAAAACAAGCGGAAGAGGAAAGACCCGAGCCGCTGAATACGTCGGAAGTCATGGCAATGTTAAGACCTTTACAGGAAGCGCCGCGCTCGGCGAAAGCGGCGGCAACACCGCGAACGAGCGATGCAGTGGTGTTTTTCTCGTCGGCGTGAACGGAGAGATCGTTGAGCGAAATGCTGATCGGCGCGTAACCCTCCGAATGGAGCGTGATAACCGGCTCGTCGGCAATACTGACAGCTGCGATCGCGTCAAGTGTAACAGCACCTGCTAAAACGCGGCCGTGCTGATGGTCGGTATGGTTACCGGCAAGCTCGGTGCGGCCCGGTGCGGTGAAAAAGAAAAGTTCCTGTTCACCGAAAGCTGCGGTGTGTGTCTCTGCAAGTTTTGCATAACGGGTACGCTGATAGGAAAGCGTGTCTGCGCCGTAGAGCGCGGCGAGTTCGGCATCGAGCGAACCGTTTAACAGCGCTTCTTTATAATTCATGGAAAGGATGAGAACCACCTCCGGATATTCTTAAAATAAGTGTACTATAAACAGGTGGGGAATGTCAACAGAAAAAGACGGTACGCACAAGGAAAAACAGAGAAGTCGCCTTGACATCGATACGTTAAAGCCGTAAAATGGAAGAAAGAAATTTCCAAAGAAACGAGGATAAAATCAATGAATGTAACCGAACGCTTTTTAAAATACGTTAAGATCGATACCCAGTCGCAGTCCGATATGGACGTTGTTCCGAGCACCCAAAAACAGCACGACCTTGCAAAAGTGCTGGTGGATGAACTGAACGCAATGGGCGCAAAAGACGTCGTATACGATACCGAGCACTGCTATATCTACGCGACAATTCCGGCAAGCGCAGGATACGAAGCGGTTGAACCGCTCGGCTTTGTTGCACATATGGATACCTCCGAGGCGGTTTCCGGCAAGAATGTAAACCCGCGCATTATCGAAAACTATGCCGGCGGCGATATCGTACTCGGTGAACAGTATACCATGCACGTTGCAGATTTCCCGCAGGTGGAAAGCTATATCGGCAAAGACCTGATCGTAACCGATGGCACGACGCTTCTTGGTGCGGACGACAAAGCCGGTGTTGCGGAGATCATGGCTCTCTGCGAAAACCTGCTTTCCGATCCGTCGATCCCGCACGGCGAAATCCGCATCGGTTTTACCCCGGATGAAGAAGTCGGTATGGGCGTTGCGTTTTTCAACAACGAGACCTTCGGCGCGAAAAAGGCATATACCGTTGACGGCGGTCCGATCGGCGAAATCGGCTTTGAAACGTTCAATGCGGCATCGCTCCGCCTGACCGTACACGGCGTGAGCACGCATCCGGGTTCGGCAAAGAACAGAATGAAAAATGCACTGGAGCTTGGCATGGAATTCCACGCGATGCTGCCGCAGTTTGAAAAACCGGAGTATACCGAAAATTATGAAGGTTTTTATCACCTGCATACGATGAGCGGCGACGTTGACACTGCAGTGCTCGATTATATCCTGCGCGATCACGATAAAGCAAAACTTGCCGAGAAAAAAGACCGCGCGCTTAAAATCTGTGCATATCTGAATGAAAAATACGGCGAAGGTACATTTGAGCCGATGATCCGCGATTCCTATGCAAATATGCGCGAGATCATCGACCAGAATCCGGAGCTGATCGCAAATGCCGAAGCGGCAATGCGTGTGTGCGGTGTTGAACCGTACTGCGAACCGGTTCGCGGCGGTACGGACGGCGCAACGCTCTCGTTCCGCGGCATTCCGTGCCCGAATCTCTGCACCGGCGGTCATAACTTCCACGGCCGTTTCGAGTTCATTCCGGTACAGTCGCTCGAAAAGATGGTTGATATCCTGATCGCACTCGTTAAGATTCACGCGGGCGCATGAAAGATGTTGTATACGTCCTGCGCTGCGGCGACGGTTCGCTTTATACCGGCTGGACGAATGATCTGACTGCCCGGGTAAAGGCGCATCAGGAAAAGCGCGGCGCGAAATATACGAAATCGCATCAGCCAGTGGAGCTTGTCTATTACGAAGAATGTGCGGACAAATCCGCGGCGATGAAACGCGAAGCGGAAATCAAACAGCTCACCCGTGAGCAGAAACTCCGGTTGATTGAAGGGAAGTCAGAAGAATGAAAGCGAAGCTCTGGATTTTACGTGCGCTCTTTGTCGTTGCCGAGGTCTTTATCGTCGTGCTGATTGTAATGAAGCTGACGGAAGGCAAAGAAATCTCGATGTCGAACTGGCTTTCTGTCGTTTCGCCGATCGTCGCATTGATTGCGACTTTCGTTCCGGATATCGGAAACAAGAAAAGCAAAAAGCTCGAACAGATGGCGGCGCGTTATCTTGACCGCGCGTTCGACGGACATAAGAAAGAAAAAGCACAATTCATGCGCGGTTTTGCTTTCTGGGATATGGGAAAATATCCGCAGGCGATCGCAGCACTCGAAAAGCTCAGCAAAACAACCGATGAAGCGCCGATCGTTGCCCGTGCAAAAGCACATATCGGCCGCTGTTATCTCGATGCACAGGAGTATGCGAAAGCAGCCGAGCTGTATGAAGAAGCGCTCAACTACGATCCAAGCTTCGTGCTTGCATGGTCGAATCTCGCCACGGTATACGACCGCCTTGGGAAAGAACCGGCGGAAAGTGTACGTGTGCTGGAAACCGCGATTTTCTACGATCCCGATTACGAGATCGCGTACAACAAGCTGAGCATGTATTACAGCATGGCGCAGAACAACGAAAAGAGCGAATGGGCGGCAAGAAATGCAATCCGCCTGAATCCGAAACGCCCGGAGAATTATTCCAACCTTGCGTGGACGCTTTGCGCAATGGGACGCGCGGACGAGGCGGAAGAAGCGTATCTGAAAGCTCTCTCTGTCGGATATAAAGATGACGGAACGCTTGCAAAGCTTGTGCGCAATACAAAAGCGGTCACCGCACCGGTGAAAAACAGCGATACCTACGAAGAAGATTGAGAGCGGGTGAAGCGATATGGATCAAAAGAATGACGGCGTATACTGGGCAGGTCTGGCGCCGGATTGGCTGATCGCGGAAGAACCGAAACCGGCGAAAAAGCAGGAAGAACTTCCGGAGGATTGGCTCATCCTCGCCGAACAGACGGCGAAAAAGCAGGAGGTTAATCCGCGAGATACCATGCCGCGTTTTGCATCGTTTGCACATCTTATGCCCGAGCCGAGTCCCGTCACCGACTTTTCCGCTTTTGCCGTCTCGCTTGAACTGAAAGAATATAAACAATGGATTCTTGATTGTGTCGAGTGTGCGGAGAACGACAAGGCGCAGGGATACAGCGACAGTCATTACCGCGGCCGCGCCAATATTCTTTTGAAAGCTTTCCGTGAAAAATGTGCCGCACGGCTGGAGAAGGCGAAAGCGGATATGAACGATCCGTTTGCGCTGTTTCCGGACGCGGAGATCACTGCGCTTTCCGATCTCGGTCTGCCGGAAGCATCGTTTTTGTACGTCGAAAAGTATGCGAACCCGTATCAGTGGAACGTATGGGATGACCAGCATCTTGAACGTCTGGAATTGGCGGTTCGCTTCGGCTTTTCCGATGGCACGATGACGCAGAAAGCACAGAAGATGCTCGGCGATCTTTACTGGAAAACGGGAAAAGTGCTGCACGACAAAGGCAAGCCGGAGGGTATGGAACGTATCCGGAAAGCCGAAACTTACGGCAATGCCGAAGCGAAGAAATTCCTCGCGCCGCCGCCACCGCCGGAGCCGCTTTACGTATGGGAGATTCCGTCCTTTCCGCGTGAAACGCTTTTCCGGCATTACGCGACGAACGAAAAGATCTTTGAGCTGGACGGCAAATACTATACCGAATCGGGCAAAGAGGTCGGATTCGGAGAACTGGACTGACTGTGTATTATAAGTGAAAGCTTTGTATTTGACGCAAAGGCGATCAAAGCTTTCATTAACGAAAGCGGTTTGGCTGTTACTCCGAATTAACCGAATCAATTCTGCCGCGGCACAAAAATAAGCCGCGGCAGTGTTCTTTTTCATTGACAAGATGGGCATTATGCGGTATTATTTAGGGTGCGTAATTTACCATTCCGCGTTTAAGGAGAGTTGAAACATGGGCTTTGAAGGAAAAGTCAGAACACGTTTTGCGCCGAGTCCGACCGGCTTTATGCACGTCGGCAACCTCAGAACGGCGCTGTACGCTTACCTGCTTGCAAAATCGCAGGGTGGCGATTTCATTTTGAGAATTGAAGACACCGATCAGGAGCGTCTTGTTGAAGGCGCTGTTGACGTCATCTATAATACGCTGAAACAAGTAGGACTGCAGCACGACGAAGGTCCGGACCTCGGCGGCGAATACGGCCCGTACGTTCAGTCCGACCGTAAGGATATGTACAAACCGTACGCTGAACAGCTCGTTCGCGACGGCAAAGCATACTACTGCTTCTGCACGAAAGAAAGACTGGAATCCATCCACGAGGACGGCTCTTTCGGCGGTTACGACCGTCACTGCCGCGATCTCGATCCGGAAGAGATCCAGCGCCTTCTCGATGCAGGCACACCGTACGTTATCCGTCAGCGCGTTCCGCTCGAAGGCTCTACTTCGTTTGAAGACACGGTCTACGGCACCATCACGATCGAAAACAAAGAGATCGAGGATCAGGTCCTCCTCAAATCCGACGGATATCCGACCTATAACTTCGCAAACGTTATCGACGACCATCTGATGAACATCACGCACGTCGTCCGCGGAAGTGAATATCTCACCTCCACACCGAAATACAACCTCCTTTACGAGGCTTTCGGTTGGGAAAAACCGATTTATGTACATCTGCCGCTGATCATGGGTAAAAACGCCGACGGTTCCGTTTCGAAACTCTCGAAACGCCACGGCTCCACCAGCTTCCAGGGCCTCATCGACGACGGCTATCTCTCTCCGGTTATCACGAACTATATCGCGCTGCTCGGCTGGGCACCGAAAGATAACCAGGAAGTTTTCTCGCTCAAAGAGCTTGAAGCCGCTTTCGGCAGCGACGGCATCAGCAAGTCGCCGGCAGTATTCGACTATGATAAACTGCTCTGGTTCAACGGCGAATATATCCACAAAATGCCGGTTGAAGAGTTCCGCGCAAATGCAATGCCGTACTACAAAGAAGTATTCGGCGACGCAGAAAAACCGTGGGAAGTTCTCGACGCAATCCTGCAGCCGCGTGTCTCGAAATTCAACGAGATCCTTTCGCTGCTCTCGTTCTTCAAAGAACTGCCGGAGTATACCGCTGAACTGTTCATCAACAAAAAGAGCAAGGCAAACCTTGAAAACGCACCGGTTATGCTGAAAGCGGCGATCGAAGCGCTTGAGGCTGTTGAAGACTGGAACGTCAACACCGTACACGATGTACTGATCGAACTGGCACAGAAGCTCGAAGTTAAAAACGGTACACTTCTTTGGCCGGTACGTATCGCAGCAGCCGGCCAGACGGTAACACCGGGCGGCGCAATGGAAATCCTTGCCGTTCTCGGAAAAGAAGAGGCGCTCCGCCGCCTGAACGTCGGTCTTGCCAAAATCGGCTGATCGGGATAAAGGAAGGTAAAAAAACATGAGTGAAGAAATCAAAAGCACTGCCGCTGCCGAAGAGGTAAGCAGCAACTTTATCGACGATTTTATCATTGAAGATATTGCAGAAGGCGGCCAGTATGAAGGCGAGACCGTTCACACCCGTTTTCCGCCGGAACCGAACGGCTATCTGCACATCGGCCACTGCAAAGCGCTGACGATCGACTTTGGTACCGCTGAAAAATTCAAGGGTCTGTGCAACCTCCGTATGGATGACACCAACCCGACCAAAGAAGACGTTGAGTTCGTTGAGGCGATCAAAGAGGATATTCACTGGCTCGGTTTTGACTGGGGCGATCGCTTCTTCTACGGTTCGGATTACTTCGAAAAAGACTATGAATACGCTGTTGAGCTGATTAAAAAAGGTCTTGCATACGTCTGTGAGCTGACCCCGGATCAGTTCAAAGAATACCGCGGCGATACCGAAACTCCGGCAAAATCGCCGTTCCGTGATCGCCCGATCGAAGAAAGCCTTGATCTGTTTGCACGTATGCGTGCCGGCGAATTCCCGGATAATGCAATGACACTGCGTGCGAAGATCGACCTCGCTTCCGGCAACTTCAATATGCGCGACCCGGTTATCTACCGTATCCGTCATATGCATCATCACCGTCAGGGCGACAAATGGTGCATCTACCCGATGTACGACTTTGCACATCCGATTCAGGACGCACTGGAAGGCATTACCCACTCTCTGTGCTCGCTTGAGTTCGAAAACCACCGTCCGCTTTATAACTGGGTTGTCGAAAACGTATCTGTTCCGCACAAACCGCGTCAGATCGAGTTCGCACGCCTCGGTATCGACCATACTGTACTCAGTAAACGTAAGCTCAGAAACCTCGTTGAAAACGGCTATGTTTCCGGCTGGGATGATCCGCGTATGCCGACTCTCTGCGGTCTGCGCCGCCGCGGCTATACGCCGATGGCAATCCGCAACTTCTGCGAGCGTGTCGGTGTTGCAAAATCGCCGAACACGATCCCGTATGCGTTCCTCGAGTTCTGCCTGCGTGAAGATCTGAACGAAACCGCACAGCGCGTTATGGCTGTACTCAAACCGGTAAAGCTCACCATCACGAACTATCCGGAAAATGAGACGGAGACCTTTGTGGTTGAAAACAATCCGAACCGTCCGGAGGACGGCACCCGTGAGGTTACCTTCAGCCGCAATATCTGGATCGAAGCAGACGACTTCCTTGCACAGCCGATCCCGAAATACAAACGTCTCTATCCGGAAGGACCGGAATGCCGTTTGAAAGGTGCATACCTGATCAAATGCACCGGCTGTGTAACCGACGAAAACGGCAATGTCGTTGAAGTTCTGGCAACATACGATCCGGAATCCCGCGGCGGTGACCCGGCTGACGGCCGTAAGGTCAAAGGCGCTACGATCCACTGGGTTGATGCAAACAACTGCTGTGATGCAGAAGTTCGTCAGTACGAAAACCTCTTCAACGATCCGGATCCGGATGCAGCAGGCAAAGACTATCTCGCTTGCATGAACCCGAATTCTCTCGAAGTTCTCACCGGCTGCAAAGTCGAAAAGAGCCTCGAAAACGTCAAAGCACCGGCTTCGTATCAGTTTATGCGCCAGGGTTACTTCTGCGTTGATAACAAAGATTCCAAGGAAGGCAATCTCGTATTCAACCGTTCGGTTTCCCTGAAAGACAGCTTCAAAGTAAAATAAAAACACACTCGGCCGACAGAGTTTTCTGTCGGCCGATTTTTTCTTGACATTGGGATGCATTATTTGTAAACTGGAGGAAAGAATTCCGATCATAAGGAGGAGACAGACATGATTTTTGAAAACGGTGACCGCATTGTGTTTGCGGGTGACTCGGTTACGGATATGGGCAGCGATCAGCCGGTGGGTGAGAACCACGGCCTCGGTCAGGGATATCCGCGTATGATTGAAAACTGGCTTGCGGCATATTATCCGGAACGCTATATCCGGGTATCGAACGCGGGCATCAGCGGCAATACGAGCCGCGATCTTCTTGCGCGTTTTCAGCGCGATGTCCTCGATCTGCATCCGCAGTGGATTTCTATCTGCATCGGCATCAATGATGTTTGGCGCCAGTTCGATATGCCGAGTATGCCGGATTTCTGGGTGCTCCCGGATGAGTACGAAAAAAATCTCTGTGCGATGCTTGAGATGGTTCCGGAATCGGTGAAAGGTGTGTTTATGCTCTCGCCGTATATTATGGAGCCGCTGCGCGAAGATAAAATGCGCGCACGTATGGATGAGTATGTTGCAATCAGCAAAAAGGTTGCAGAGAAATACGGCTGCCGCTTTGTCGATTTCCAGCAGATGTACGAAGACTATCTGCAGATCCGACATTCTGCGTTTATTGCGTGGGACCGCATCCATCCGAGTGAAGTTGGTTCAACGATGATGGCACGCGAGATACTCAAACAGTGCGAGTTCGATTTTAACCGCTGAAACAGAGCATAATAAAATCGGGATATGTACAAGACTGCACATATCCCGATTTTGATTTTTTTAGTTCATTTTGCGAAGGCCCTGTGAACCGATACGAATGAAAGCGTCGGCCATCTCAGCCATTTGTTCCGGTGTTTCCTTCATACCGTTTTCGCACCACTGCTCAAACAGCGAAACGACGCCGGAGACGATAAATGCCGCAAAATAAGAAGTGCGGGCCGGATCAACACTGTCCGAACAGAGACATTCCCAGTCGTGCACGGTTTTGGCACGTACCGGTTCTTTTAATGCTTCAATGAAAATCGGATCGCCGTTTTCACACATCAAAGCCGAACAGATCTCGCAGTGTTTTTTCAAAAAGTGAAAAATATCACACAGCATAATTAACGGCCGTTCGGCACATTCTTCTGTCTGGTGCATGGAAAGCAGAATGTGCAGATCGTTGATGATCTCCGTGCGTGTCTGTTCCAGCAGGTCCTGAATGTCGTGGTAATGAATATAAAAAGTTGCGCGGTTGATTCCGGCGCGGTTGGTGAGCTCGCGTACCGTGATTCCGGTGAGTCCCGTCTCCCGGATCGAAGCAGCAAGCGCGCTGCGCAGAGCCGCCTTTGTGCGGCGGGTGCGGCTGTTTTGCTCGCGTTCCATCATAATCTTGTTTCTCCTCTTCCCAAATACAAACCGAATGTTTGCATGTCCATCTTTGACAAGTAATATGAATGTTGTTAACTCATTCTAAACTGGAAACGTGTGTTTGTCAAGTTTATTTACTTTTTTATACGGCAAGATGTGTTCTTTATAAATCGGTGCTTTACAAAACGGATGTTTTACCGTATAATATATGTTATGCAGATATGCCCATTAACCGGGCTTTGAAATAACCGCAGGTTTTATCTCCTGCAGAAGGGTGATATTTTTGGTATTTTATGATGAGGTAAGAGTCGAACTGGAAGATCTCGAACCGGAACTGGACGAACTCAGAAGCGCACTCGATATCGATAAAAAGAAACTGGAAATCAGCGAGCTGGAAGGCCGTGCTTCTCAGCCGGAGTTCTGGGATGACATGGAAGAATCGCAGAAGGTTCTGCGCCGCACCGCACAGCTTAAAAACGCTGTTGAATCTTTTGAAAAACTGAAAGGTCAGCACGAAGACCTTTATACGCTTGTCGAAATGGCAATCGAAGAAAATGACGAAGATTCCGCCGATGAGATCAAAACCGAGTTCGAAGCGCTGAAAGCAAAGCTCGAAGCTATGAAACTCGAAACACTCCTCACGGAAGAATATGACGCCAACAATGCCATCCTTACGTTCCACGCCGGTGCAGGCGGAACCGAGGCACAGGACTGGGTCAGCATGCTGTTTCGTATGTACACCCGTTGGGCGGAATCCCACGGCTTTTCGATCAAGACGCTCGATTATCTGGAAGGTGATGCCGCAGGTATTAAGAGCGTTTCCGCAATCGTTGAAGGCGAGAATGCATACGGCTTTTTGAGAAGTGAAAACGGTGTACACCGCCTTGTCCGTGTCTCTCCGTTCGACGCTTCCGGCAGACGCCAGACCTCGTTCGCTTCGCTGGAGGTTATGCCGGAGATCGATGACAGCATCGAGATCGATATCCGTCCGGAAGACCTGCAGGTTGATACCTACCGTTCCGGCGGTGCAGGCGGTCAGAACGTCAACAAGGTTTCGTCCGCTGTCCGTATCACGCATCTTCCGACCGGCATCGTCTGTGCTTGCCAGACCGAGCGCAGCCAGCTGCAGAACAAAGCAAACGCTATGAAGATGCTCAAATCGAAACTCATTCAGATCAAAGAGCGCGAGCATCTCGATAAAATCGAGGATATCAAAGGTATCCAGAAAGAGATCGCTTGGGGCAGCCAGATCCGTTCTTACGTATTTATGCCGTATACCCTTGCGAAAGACCATCGCACGAGCTTTGAAAACGGTAACATTCAGGCTGTAATGGATGGCGATATCGACGGCTTTATCAATGCTTATCTGAAAGCAAAGAGCCGCGGCGAACTGTAACCGAATATTTCCTTCGCCCATATACTGTCATTGAGGTGACGGAATATGGGCGAATGTTTTGGTTTGTTTTTTCTGATTGCAACAAGTTTGATCGGCATTTTTGCGTTGATCGGGCAGCTGCTTTCGCGCTGGCTGAAGGATCAGGATGTGTTCGGCGACCGCGTTGTGCTTACGATGTGTGGTCACGTGGAAAATGCGGAATTTTTAATGCGGCGCTGTATCTGGCTCGGTTTCGATGAGATTTGTGTGGTCGACGCCGGAATGGACGAAGAAACCACCGCAATCGTGACATGTTTCAAAAAGCGGCATAGCCGCATTACGGTGCAAACCGGATAAACGCAGAAGAAAGGAAGTTGAAGATGGCGAAAGAGCATTCTTACATAAAAATCATCGGCAGCGTGGAAGACGTCATCTTCAAAAGTGAAGAGACCGGATTCTGCGTGATCGATGTGGATATTGGCGGTGAACTGATCAGTGCGGTCGGTGTTATGGGTGCGGTTGAACCGGGCGAAGAACTTGAGCTGACCGGATACTACGAAACGCACAGTATCCATGGAACACAGTTTCGCGTACAGATGTGCGAGCGGCGTTTGCCGGCAACCGCCGGTGCGATCCGCCGCTATCTCGGAAGCGGTGTGGTCAAAGGCATCGGTCCTGCGACCGCACGCCGTATCGTGGACAAGTTCGGCGACGATACGTTGAAAATTATCGAAGAAAATCCGATGCGCCTTGCCGAGGTGCAGGGTATCAGCGAAGCAAAAGCCGAAAAACTCGCCGATGCATTCAAGCAGGTGTTCGGCGTGCGCGCGCTGATGCTGTTTTTGTCGCAGCACGGGATCGATCCGGTGCGAAGCGTTGCTGTTTATAAAAAATGGGGCGCTGTCGCGATGGATATGATCAAACAAAATCCGTATATTCTCTCGCTTTCGGATATCGGTGTTCCGTTTATCGCGGCGGATGCGATCGCAAAATCGCTCGGTCTGCCGATGGATTCGCCAGAGCGCGTGAGTGCAGGTCTGCGCTATGTGCTTTCGCATAATACGGCAAACGGTCATACCTCACTTCCGCGGCGCCTGCTTTTGCCAACTGCGGCAAAAATGCTGTCTCTCGATGAAGAGACGATTGAAATCACGCTGGAAAACGGACTGGAATCCGGCGATTTTTATACCATGACGGAGAATACACCGCTTATTTTTCTGCCGGAGTATTATGTCGCACAGCAGTATATCACGGGCCGCATCCATGTTATGCTTTCGGTTTACTCCGAAAAACCGCAGGGCGTAGAAAATGCGATCCGGCTGATCGAAAAAGAAAAGGGAATCTGTTACGCCGATTTGCAGAGAAAAGCAATCGCACAGGCGGCGGAACACGCTCTGTTTATCTTGACCGGCGGTCCGGGCACCGGTAAAACGACAACGCTTAACGGTATTATCGAAGTGCTGGAGCAGCAGGGCAAAAACGTTGTGCTTGCTGCTCCGACCGGTCGTGCCGCAAAACGAATGGCGGAAGTAACCGGACGTGAAGCAAAAACGATCCACCGCCTTCTGGAAGTGGCGGTCGGATACGCCAAAAGCGGTAAACTGGAATTCGTGCACAACGAGCAGGATCCGCTCGACGCAGATGTTGTTATCGTAGACGAGGTTTCGATGGTCGACACCCTTTTGTTCGATGCGCTTTTGCGCGGCATGAAACCGTCCGCAAAATTGGTCCTCGTCGGCGATTTTCATCAGCTGCCGAGTGTCGGTGCCGGTAATATTTTGCGTGATCTGATCGAGAGCGACACCGTTCCAACAATTGAGCTGACGGAGATTTTTCGTCAGGCGGCGCAGAGTTTGATCGTTACGAATGCCCATGAGATCGTGCAG
>JBGUUS010000046.1:0-9715 GCA_045133675.1 Oscillospiraceae bacterium
GGAGGCAAAGAACAACGGACACACCGTATACCGCTGTTTTCATCCGCTTGCGCCCGACCGTCTGCTCGCGGCGGTATTGGTGCCGACATGCGATACGGCGTTTCTCGTGCGGTCGAAAGAGACGCCGTGGTCGGGATATACCGCCGACCGGACGGTGCGCTTTGGCCGCTTTACGGATGAAACGTCGCTGCGTACAAAGCGGAAGGAACTCCGTTTCCTGCAGAAAACCGCCGATACGGTTCTTTTTGCGGCGAGTGAACAGCTCAAAGAGGCAAAACGGCTGCACGATCTGTTGGAGGAACAGCACCGCGATGCGATTGATTTTTCATACGTGGACCGGCAGACGGAAGAGCTGGTCAGGAAGATCGCAAAACGCTATAAGTAAAAACAGGGCACGCGAAACGCGTGCCCTGTTTTGCTTGCTTTCTGATTATTCCTTTTTCTCGTCCACCGGAGTAACGACAACGTTTCCGTTTGCGTCCAGAAGCGGCGTTAAGCCTGCACCGTACTCGGATTCGTGAAACAGGTAATTCACACCCGTTACCGTATCTAAAAGGATCTCCGAATATCCCTGCGAATAGATCCGGACGAAGCGGTTGTTCTGCGGTTTTGCCATACGATTTTCCTCCTTTATTCGCCGATCGGAACGGCGATGTTGAAGCTGTGGTCGATCTGATAAGCGCGTTCACCGACGCCTGTTGCAAAATAAAAACAGCGCGGCTTTCCGTCCTCAAAAAGGATGAACGGGCGCTCGAGGTTCGGTTGTTCGGTCACACTGCCGTCATCCCAACGGACAGTGCGTGTATAGGTGAGTGCATCCGGTTCGACCTTCCAGTTGATGCAGTCATCACTCTCGGCATAAAAGCCGCCGCCCCATTGACCGCAGTATTTGCCGTCCGGTGTATCGTCCTTGATGATGAGATGGAATTTTCCGTCGGCATACCACAAAAACGGGTCTTCCACACGGCTGTCTCTGCCGAAAAGCTGCAGGATCGGTTCATCCGTTAAACGGGTGAACGGACCTTCCGGTGTCGGCGCGTAGGCAACGCCGATTTTCAATGCATCGTCTGCAAAGGTGCGGGACTTGTACAGCAGATACGTCTGGCCGTCCGGCAGGATTGCCGCCGCCGGATTCGTCGTTGCGGTACAGTCCCAATAGCGGCAGTCGCGCGGTTCAAGGACCGGTTTTTCGCAGCGTTTCCACGGACCGTAGACACTGTCGGCAACGGCAAGACCGATGCGTTTGCGGTTCCAGACCTCACAAAAAAGTGCGCGGTCGTTATTATGCGGATCAATTTCACCGCCATAGGTGGTACCCATGTAATACAGATAGTATTTTCCGTTATGAGAAATACAGTAAGGATTGTGAACGTTCATACCGTCGAAGTATTCGCGGCCGCGTCGGTCGAGAACGACCTCTTCGAAAACGAACGGGCCTTCCGGTTTATCGGCTGCTGCGCGGACGATTTTGCAGTTGAACAGCCAGTTAGAGCCAAAACCCATATCGCGGTCCCACACAGAGGCAAAGATATGGTAACGCCCGTCCTCACCTTTGACGACACTGCCGCACCAGATCATTTTATCCTCCATTTTGAAGCCGCCGTTTTTCACCGCCGGCAGGAGTTTGCCTTTTAAAGGATTCATTTTCTCGCCTCCCGCTGTTCTGCTTCACGCTTTGAAAAGATACAGCCGCAGTAATCCTGACGGTACAGGCTGTACTCGTGCGAGAGCGTGATCGAACGCTTGTAGCCTTCTTTTTTCTTAAAGTCGGAAGTTAAATGCTTTACACCGTATTCTTCGGCGAGCTCTTCGCCGATGCGGTTGAGTTTTTCTGCGTTTTTGAGCGGGCTGATCGAAAGTGTCGTGGTGAAGTAATCAAAGCCGCCGTCTTTTGCGGCTTTTGCTGCTTCTTCCAATCGCATCCGGTAGCACACCGTGCAGCGGTCACCGCCTTCCGGCAGATCTTCCATGCCGCGCGTTTCTTCATAAAAGCGCTCCGGGTCGTAGCGGCATTCCATCAACGAAACGGGATGGTGATGCGGCTGTTCGGCGATCAGGCGCGTGATCTCATCAAGGCGCTTTTCATATTCGCTGCCTGGCGCAATATTCGGATTATAAAACAGGATCGTGATCGCGAAATAGCGCGAGAGATATTCGAGTACGTAGCTGCTGCAGGGTGCACAGCACGCGTGGAGCAACAGCGTCGGCGTCTTTTCCTGCGGCAGTTTGGCAAGAATGGCTTCCTGCTCCCGCTGATAGTTTCGTTTGTTCATACCGTACCTCCGTGTGTTCTTATCGGTATTGTAGCACAGCGGACGGATGTGCGCAAGATGCAGGAATGTGTGCGGCAAAGTTAGTAAAGTATCTTTACAAACAGTGCTTTCTGTATTATAATGAGTGCAGAAAATCCAAACAAAAGGAGCCGATCCATATGAACGGACAAAGAAGACCCTGTTCCATGCTCGATTGTATTGAGCGCATTCCGTCGCTTTTGAAAGCGATTCTTGATACCCGAAAAGAGAATTTCAGTGCACTCTTCTCCTATCTTGGAGAAGACGGCATCAAAAACCTCTCTTCGGTCATTCTGATCGGTTCGGGAACCTCCAGCACCTCGGGTGTTACCGCGGCTTATTTCGGAAGTAAAGTTGCGGGTATCCCGGTTCGTGCGGCAATCCCGAGCGAATTCTGCCACAACACGTATTTTTACGATCCGAACGCTCTTTATGTCTTTATTTCGCAGACGGGTACCTCGAAACTTACCCAGCGCGCAATGGATCTCGTTCTTGAAAAAGGCATGAAAGCCGTCTGCGTCAGCGAATCGGCTGAGACGAAGATGGCGAAAGTTTCGCCGTGCTTTATCAACATGGGCTGCGGATATGAGGAATATCCGATGCGCACCATCGGCTACAGCACGACGGTTTTCGTCCTGCAGATTCTTGCGCTTGAGATCGGTATGAAAAAAGGTGCAGTAACCGCAGAGGAGTATGACGCATATATCGCAGAAGCGGAGAAAACGATCGAACTTTTAAAACCGGTTCCGCAGATGACGATGAAATGGCTGCAGGAAAAAGCGCAGTGGGCGCTGATCCGTTCGCAGTGTCTGTCTTTCACGGGTTCTGCCGCACAGTACGGCGTTGCTCTGGAATCCGCGGTTAAAGCGTGGGAAACCCCGAAGATGACTTCGGTCGGTCTGGAACTCGAAGAAGGTATGCACGGCGCAAACTACGGCTACGACAATAAACACGCGGTTATCGTATTCAACGACGGCGGCGTGGATAATCACAAAGCGCTTGCTCTCGCACGCTATATGCAGGAAGTTCATAAAAACGGCTGGGCGGTTGGTCCGAACGTTAACGGCGAAAGCGATCTGCAGTTTGAGATTGCCGGCGAAAACTTCTGCTGTCTGCAGTTTGCTGCGGTCGGACAGGTTATTTCCTATAAACTTGCACTCGATATGGGCCGCGATCTGCCGGCACCGCACGACAACTCCGTTATGAACAGCTATTTCAGCACACATTCCGGCTGGTAATTCCGGATGAAGAAAAATACGCTTTTTTCGTCCGCGCTGGCGATCGCTTTGCCGCTTGCACTGCAAAATCTCGTCGCGTTTGCGGTTAACATGGCCGACAGCGTGATGCTCGGTCAGCTCGGCGATATCGAGCTTTCCGCTTCCGCACAGGCAAACCAGATCTTTTTTATCGTGTCGCTTGCGGTTGCCGGAATTGCCGATGGCGCGAATGTCATGGTATCGCAGGCGTGGGGTGCCAAAGACACGGCAAAAATTCAAAGCATTCTTGCTTATACCTATCGCATCGCGCTGGGCTTTGTTTTGCTGATAACGCTTGCCGCCGTGCTTGTTCCGGAAATGATCATGCAAATGTATACGCCGGATCCGGACGTTATCCGGGAAGGCGCCGATTATCTGCGGATCGTGGCGCTTTCGTATCTGTTCTATACTGTCACAACGGTTTCGACCGGTGTACTGCGTGCGGTTCGCACCGTGAAAATCGCGATGACCGGATCGATGATCTCGATGGGCATAAACGTTGTGCTGAACTGGATCCTGATTTTCGGTAAATTCGGTATCGAGCCGATGGGTGTAAAAGGTGCGGCCATTGCGACGGTGATCGCCCGTATTGTGGAGACGGTTGTTATTGTCGCGTATCTGTATTGCAAAGAAGATAAACTGCATATCCGGCTCAGGACGCTGTTTTGTTCCGATCCGGCGGTTATGCGGCTGTTTTTGAAAGTTTCTTCTCCCATTATTGCAAACGAACTGTTTTGGGCAATCGGCGAATCGGTTGTTGCGATCGCGATGGGACAGATGGGAACGGAGGTTGTTTCGGCCAACAGCATCTGCGGTGTTTCGATGCAGATGGCGGCCGTTCTGGTGCGCGGTGTTACCGCAGCAACCTGCGTCATGGTCGGAAACACGGTTGGTGCAGGAGAACTGGATAAGCTCCCGCAGCTGAAACGCTTTTTCCAGACGTTTGTCTGGATTATGGGTGTTGTTTCCGGTCTGCTCATATTTATAACGAGCGGACTTTTGATCGGTATGTATCAGGTGTCGCCGCAGACACAGGAATATGCATGGCACTTTATTATCGTTACAGCACTCGTTCAGCCGTTCAGCGCATTCCAGATCACCAATATGATGGGTATTCTGCGCGGCGGCGGTGATGTTCGCTTTGCGATGTGGAACGATCTGATTTTCCTTTGGTGCGTTACGATCCCGCTGGCGTTTCTCGGCGGCGTGGTATGGAAACTGCCGATGTGGCTGACGTTTTTCCTGATGCGCTTTGAAAAAATCGGAAAAGCGATCACCAGTGAGATCCGGCTCCGCAGCGGAAAATGGATCCATTTTGTAAATAAAGAAAAATCGAAAGAGGAGGAAAACGCATGAATACGTATCTCGCGCTTGATCTCGGCGGTACAAAACTGATGATCGCCGAAGTAACGGAAGAAGGCGAAATTCTTCGCAGTAAACAGTATAAAAGCGGTTATCAGACACAGGAGGAAGGCGTAAAAGGTATCCTCGCAAGTCTCGATGACTATTATGAAACGGTCGGTATTGCCGAAACGCCGGTCGGCCTTGGCATGGGTCTTACCGGTAAAGTGGATTATAAACGCGGCATCTGGCGCTCACTCGGTCACCTCGACCAGGATATGATCCCGCTTGCTGAGATTCTCACCGAGAAAACCGGTCTGCCGGCAGTGATCGATAACGATATGCACACCGCCGCTACTGCCGAACTGATGCTGGGCTGCGGCACATACTGTGACGACTTTATCTATTTAAACGTTGGCACCGGTCTTGCGGCAGGTCTTGTTACGGACCGTCACGTTATTCACGGCGTCAACAATATGTCCGGTGAGCTCGGTCATACCTCGATCGGTGTCAATCACCACATCATCTGCGGCTGCGGAAAAGCCGGCTGCTGTGAGCATACGGTTTCGGGAATCGGCTTTGACGGACAGGTGAGACGCCTGATCGCAGAATATCCGGAATGTCCGATCGAGATCCCGGAAAAACCGAAAAAGGTTTCGGGCAAAGATGTGTTTGAGCTTGCCGAAAAAGGCGACGCTCTCTGCACCCGCATCGTCGATGAGGCGGTTGAAGCACTCGTAATCCTGATCACGAATATGATCCGTTATACCGATCCGGCTGTTATCGTAATGGGCGGCGGTATGGCTATGAACGACAATTTGCTCGCTCGTGTCAAAGACGGGCTCCGCGCATATTCGGTTATGAACAATGTGCCGTACGGTGTTCGCCGCAGTACGTTTTCGCCGGATCGCGTCGGCATCATCGGCGCGGCATCGCTCGCAATTGCAAGACACCGGGGTTTGATTTGAAGCCTGAATCCAATAAAAAACGCTCTGCCAGTTGGCAGAGCGTTTTTGCATTCGCGGAAAGAATTATGCCTCGCAGACCGGGCAGACCCAACCGTATTTGTCTTCACGTTTGGAGAGCTGAATACCGGTGAGCTCGTCGTAGAGTTTCTGGGTCAGTTCGCCGATGGAGCCGTCGCCGATGTGGATCGTCTGATCCTTGTACTGCAGTTCGCAGACCGGAGAGACGACAGCAGCGGTACCGGTGCCGAACATCTCTTTGAGCTGGCCGTTTGCAGCAGCTTCAGCAACCTCATCGATGGAGAGACGGCGCTCGCTGACTTTGTAGCCCCAGTTTTTGAGGATTTCGATGCAGGATTTGCGGGTGATGCCCGGCAGAACGCTGCCAAGCAGTTCCGGCGTAACGACTTCGTCACCGATGACGAAGAATACGTTCATTGCACCGACTTCCTCGATGTATTTGCGCTCAACACCGTCGAGCCAAAGAACCTGAGAATAGCCGACAGCTTCCTGCTGTGCTTTCAGAGATGCAGCGTAGTTGCCGCCGGTTTTGGTGTAGCCCATACCGCCGCGAACTGCACGGACGTATTTGGACTCAACGTAGATTTTAACCGGAGCAAGGCCGTTTGCATAGTAAGAGCCGGACGGAGAGAGGATGATGATGAACATATAGTTGGTTGCCGGGTGAACACCGAGAACCGGCTCGCAGCCGATGATGAACGGACGGATGTAGAGAGAAGTACCCTCAGCAGCCGGGATCCAGTCTTTCTCGAGCTCAACAAGCGTTTTGAGAGCGTGCAGGCAGAAGTCAACATCAACTTCCGGGATGCACAGGCGCTCGTTGGAAACGTTCAGACGTTTGAAGTTTTCTTCCGGGCGGAACAGCTGGATTTTGCCGTCAGCGGTACGGTATGCTTTCATACCTTCGAAAACTTCCTGGCCGTAATGGAAAACGGAAGCGGACGGATCGAGCGAGATCGGGCCGTACGGAACGATGCGCGGATCGTGCCAGCCTTTTCCTACGGTATAATCCATAACGAACATATGGTCGGTAAAGCATCTGCCGAAGCCGAGTTTCGACTCATCGGTCGGTTTCTCTTTCGGTGTGCTTGTGCGAACGATTTTGATTTCTTCCATGGGAGATGCCTCTTTTCGTAACTGATCGGCGCCGATTGCGCCTTTAAAACCATATTATACACCCGTTTTAGCAAGATAGCAAGGCAAAACGGGAGAAAAACTGCAAAAATTCGGGCGTGAAAAGACAATGAGTAAAGTTTGTAAAGATACTTTACAAATCGAAGTGCATGTGATAGAATAAAGACATAAAAAGCAGGATATCTGCGCAAAAGAGGAGGTTGAAGTATGGAGAATATTCTGGTTTTATGCGATGACCTTTGGCATCCGGCCGAGGTGATCGAAAAAGGTCTCGCTGCACGAAAGGACGAGCGTTTCTGCTTTGATATCGTGAAAGCGGCAAAGGACATTATCACACCGGAACGTATCGCGAAATACCGTCTGATCATTTGCTGCAAAGGCAACAGCGTGATTGCGGCCAATACGGCGCCTTGGTTCGAGGAAGGCGTTACAGAGGTTATGCCGCGTGATTTCGAGGCGTATATCCAAAACGGCGGCGGTATGCTCGTGGTGCATTCCGGCCTTTCGTTCAACGAAAAGGATCAGCCGGATTATACAGCACTGGTTGGTGCGGGATTTGTCAATCATCCGCCGCGCTGTACGGTCGATCTGCACATCGAACAGCCGGATCATCCGATCGCAGAGGGTGTCAAAGACTTTACGATCCGCGATGAACACTATGAGCTGAAAATGTGCTGTGATGACTACGATGTCTTTATGACGAGTTCGTCGGAAAAAGGCGGTACGCAGAACGCTGGTTATACCCGTGTTATCGGTGACGGCCGGCTTTGTGCGATTTCGCCGGGTCACACGCTGGATGTATGGGAAAATCCATCGTTTATCCGCCTGATCACCAACGCGATGGAATGGTGCATGGGAGAACGCTGAGATGAAAACGGTGTTGATTACCGGTGCGGACCGCGGTGTCGGCTATTCGCTTTGTGAGGAGTTCCTTGCGGGCGGATGGCACGTTTTCGCCGGACAGTATATGCCGCAGTGGACGCAGCTTGCCGAACTGAAAGAGCGATATCCAAAAGCGCTGGAGTTGATCCCGCTGGATGTTGGAGACAGCGAATCGGTAAAAGCTGCTGCCGGACAGGTATCGGGTTTGTGCGATCATCTTGATCTGCTGGTCAGCAATGCGGGTATCGGCGGAAAAGATGATTACGACAGGATGCGCAACGTGTTCAGCGTAAATACGCTGGGTGCGGTGCGTATGACTGAGGCTTTCCTTCCGCTGATGCAGACCGGGCTGAAACGGCTTGCCTTCGTTTCGAGTGAGGCCGGTATCATCTCGGTATCGCATCGTACGGACGGTTTTGCTTATACGATGTCAAAGACGGCGCTCAATATGGTGGTGCGCCGTATGTTCAGAACATTGCAGCCGCAGGGATATACCTTCCGGCTGTATCATCCGGGATGGGTGCGGTCATATATGATGGGTACGAAATCGACCGCAGGCAATTTTGAACCGGAGGAAACAGCCGCCGTTGCTTACCGGCAATTTACAACCGATCGCGAAAGCGAAGATGTGTTGGTTATGACGGACGTGAGCGACGAAATGTGGCCGTTTTGAGGAGGAAGGGTATGGAGCGAATCGTTTTACTAAGAGCTACCCCGAAAGCAGTCACGGCTGAAACGGCGCAATGGTTTGTTGAACACGGAGATACGGTTTATCTTGGAGGTACGGCACTGTCGGAATATCCGGACGGTGTTTTGCCGCTTGAATTTGATCCGTTTGCTCCGCAGAGCCTTGAAAAAGCGGTAAAACAGCTGGAAGATCGCCACGGACGGCTCGATATTCTGGTTCTCGGAACGATCGGTGATGCGGGAGACGGAGAGATCGGCAGCGGACATTCGGATGAGATGATGCTGGATACGCTGATGAACGATACATACGGCAATCTGCAGATTGCAGAAGCGTTCGAACCGCTTTTAAAAAACGGCTTAAAACGCATCGCAGGAATAACGGATGTGGAATCCAGCAACACAAACTGCACCGGTGCGGCGAATATCGGTGCATCCGCGGCGGCTGCCGCGTTCAATATGATGGGGCGGATTCTGTACAACCATTTTCGCCCGGAAGGCTTTACGTTTCGCTGGTATTGCGATGACGGAAAGACGGGCGGTATGTGCGCGGGTGAATACATCGCCTCGGCGCTGTGCTATGACCCGAAAGAACCATATACACACTCAGATGAAAACCGGATGGTTCTGCGCGATGCATATCTGCGCGAACTTTCCTGGTAATATAAGGAGGACTACTTATGAATATGCGTGATTATATTTTTGAACAGCCGCAGGTTATGCGCGACATTTTTGAAAACCGCAAAGAAAACCTGCGCGAATTCCTGAACTTCTATCAGGAGGTTAACCCGGACCGCATCTATATCATTGCATGCGGCAGCTCGTATAACGCTTCCTGTGCCGCTTCTGAATTTATGAACAGAGTGCTCGGCATCGAAGTCAGCGTACACTTCCCGTCGAAACTTCCGGCAATTCTGGCAAAACGTCCGCTGATCATCGCCGTTTCGCAGGGCGGTGAATCCACCAACACGATCGCGGCAGTTAAAGCACTGCGCCAGTATCCGCTGATCGCGGCAACCGGCAAAGCGGAGTGCACCGTAAACTCGCTGTGCGACCATCACTTCGATCTCGGCTGCGGCAGAGAGACCGCCGGCCCGAAAACGAAGGGTTATACCGCAACGATCCTTTCGTTCAGCCTGCT
>JBGUUS010000047.1:0-7844 GCA_045133675.1 Oscillospiraceae bacterium
AGACAAAAAGAAAAAGCCGCTTCTTTCGAAACGGCTTTTCTGGTACGCCCGGCGAGATTCGAACTCACGACCTTTTGATTCGTAGTCAAACACTCTATCCAGCTGAGCTACGGGCGCATACACTTTCAACGTGCTCGATTATAATACCATATAGAGGGCGCGTTGTCAAGCGTTTTTTTAAATTTTTTTCAATTCTGCCGAAAGAATTTCCGGGCGATTGAAAACACGGAACGGAAAACGGCTGTTTCCGAGGCCGCGGCTGATGACAAGGTGGGCGTTTCCGAGGTTGTGAACACCTGCGGTGTATTTCGGGAAGATACCCTGCTCCGGTGCGAACAGACCGCCGATGAACGGCAGACGAACCTGACCGCCGTGTGCGTGACCGCTGAAAATGAGCGATACGCCGCACGCTTTGTACATCGAAATCAGATGCGGGCGGTGCGAGAGCAGAATCGAGAAGCCTTCTGCCTGTGAACAGAGCGTTTGCAGGGTTTTCGCGTGTGCTTCGTCGCCTTTTTCGGGATCATCCGGAAAAAGCGCCCAGCTTTCGGCGATATCCGCCGCGCCGAGCAACGTGAACGCATAGCCACCAAACAAAACCGGGACGGCCGTGTTGTGCAGAACCGTAACGCCGCAAGCGGTTAAAACAGCGGTCATACTGTCGATGCGCTCTTTTTCCGTCTCGTGGTTACCCATAATGGCGTAAACCGGCGCGATTTTGACGAGACCTTCGGCGAGTTCCTTTGCCGGGAGAAAGCGCTCGTCGCGTGTGCGGCGCTTGTCGGCAAGATCGCCGGTGAGAACGATCAGATCGGGAGAAAGCGCTTTGACTTTTTCGAGAAGACGCACTTGCTTTTTGCCAAAGTGCATATTGTGCAGGTCGGAGAGCTGCACGATGCGCAGACCGTCGAGTTCTTCGGGCAGATCGCGCGGAGTAACCGTGTAATGCGACAGCGACAGCGAGGTGTCCTGCCAATACAAGAAGAGACAACCGGCGGCAAAAACAACGCTGCCGATCAGCCAGATCCACCAGGACATGGCGAACCTCCTTTAAACGGGGATATGACGGCCGAGAAAATCGTACATCGCTTCAAGCGTTTCTTCGGCACAGTAGTCGTTTAATACTTCGTGGCGGCCTTTTGGAATGAGAGTGACCGAAACATCCTTCATGCCCGCTTTTTCAAGCCAAATCGCGAGCTTGCGGATGCCTTCACCGTCGCCGCCGAGCGGGTCGTGTTCCCCGCTGATGAGCAGAACAGGCAGCCGTTTCGGCAGTTTTTTTGCCCATTTCGGTGTGTTGATCGCACGCATCATACGGTAGAGATCGAGGTTTGCGGAAAGCGTGAATTTATAACCGCCGAGCGGGTCTTTGAGCGAGTTGATGCGGTGTTCCGGATCGGACGAGATCCAGGAGTTCGGCGTATTCTCTTCCGGCCAGCGCTTGTTATAACCCAAAAAGCCGGCGTTGCGCAAGAAGGCGCTGCGATACCACTCGCCGCGGAAAAGCTTCATCGTTGTTGCGAGAGCGATTGCGACGTGGATCATTGGGTTATGGGCGTTCGTTCCCATAAAAATGACACCGGCGTATTCCCTGCCGTGTTTTACGGCGGTATTGCGGATGACGATCGAACCGAGGCTGTGGCCGAGCAGGAAAAGTGGAAGATCGGGCAATTCGGCGCGAACCGCGCGGCTCATGCGGTATACGTCCTCCGGCAGGATCTCGTGACCGCCTTTTTTGGCGAACCAGCCGTTCGTTCCGGCGTCGATCGCGCGCTTGCCGTGACCGAGCTGGTCATATCCGCAGACGGCAAATCCGCGGGAAACGAAATACTCGATTGTCGGGCGATAGCGCTCAAAATATTCACACATACCGTGCGTAATCTGCAAAATGGCGGACGGTTCTTTCTCCTGCGGCAGATAGAGCGTGTACGGCAGCTCGGTTATACCGTCGGCAGAGAGGAACGCGCCGTCCTTTCGGATCATTTCCATGGAATTCTCCTTTGATAAAATCACTCAGAAGCTATTTTTGATCTGCTCTTTTGCCTGTGCAACAAGCTGGCGGTCATTGTCATAGCTCAGGATCGAAGCGGCGTGGTTGATTTCGACCCATTTGATCTGGGCGATTTCGGCCTCCTGCGGCGTATAGTCGTAGGTGACGGCCTTTGCAAGGAAGTAAACGACATCCTTGGTGGTTTCTTTTTTGGGGGTATAGGTGATCACGTGGCGGAAGGATGTATCGAGGATCACTTCGATACCGGTTTCTTCTTTGATTTCGCGCAGAGCGGTTTCTTCTTCGGTTTCGTCCGCTTCAACATGACCTTTCGGGAAGGACCAGTGTCCGCCGTTTTGATTTTTGATCAGCAGCAGCTCGGTGTTGCCGTGAAATTTGCGGTATACGATCGCGCCGCAGGATTTTTCGTGCTGCATAAAGCAACCTCCTTTTTAGAAAGAGTTTTGCTCCGATGATAGGAAGCTCCACTATTTATTATAACACAAACACAGCACAAAACAAGGTTTTGTGCCATGACTTTTACGAAAGGAAAAGTCATGGAAACGATTCGAAAACGAATCGTTTGTTTGATGTTGCAACGCCGCCGTGCAAATTATTGTGATAATTTGCGGATAACCGCCGGTATAAACCGGCGTCCGGCGAGCGTTATAACACAAACACAGCACAAAACAAGGTTATGAGGTAAAGAAAAAGCGAACGGATTGTGTCCGTTCGCTTTGCGGAGTTCATTTCTTATTTGCTCTCGGTGAGTGCGCGGGTAAGCCATACTTCCGCGATATCCATTGCGGCGTAAAGACCCTGTTTGATGCTCTTTTTAACCACCATATCCTGCGGTTTGACGTCGCGGCCGGTGCGCATCAGCTGAACCATAACGTCCTGTGCCATTTTGCGGCCGTTTTCCTCTTTTGTGTCGAGAATCTGCATCATAACAACGTACGGCTCTTTCATGCTGCCGTAATACAGCGTGTTGCCGCAGCGAACCAGCGGCTTGTTTTTATACGTAAAGAACGGGCTGTTTCCCATTTCTGTTTCCTCCTTTTAATCTTGTTTTGTACTGTCCGATAAAGTGACACTTCGGGCAGTATATATCTTGTTATATATGATACCATAATGCAAGCGGGATGTAAACCGAAACGGAGCAATATTTCAAAAGAGTTCACAAAAAAGAAAACCGGATCGGGTTTTCCGATCCGGTTTTGCATCACACAGCAAATTACAGCTTGATGATCTCGCCCCAAACTTCGCCTTTGCAAGCAGCAGCATTGGCTTCGTCGGTGTCGAGGTGCATTGCGGTTGCGTATTTCGGGGAAACACGAACTACAACATCGCCAAATACGGTGGATCTGCCATCGGTCTCAACTTTGACCCAGACGATCTCTTTGTCCTCTACGCCGAGAACAGCCGCATCTTCCGGAGTGGTGTGGACGTGACGTTTTGCAACGATAACGCCTTCTTTGAGTTCAACTTCGCCTTTCGGGCCAACGAGTTTGCAAGCGCAGCTGCCTGCGATGTCAGCGGACTCGCGGATCGGCGGAACAAGGCCGAGTGCACGAGCATCGGTGAAGGAAACTTCGATCTGGGTTTCCGGGCGCTCCGGACCGAGGATCGACATGGTGAGCTGGCCTTTCGGACCAACTACGGTTACTTTTTCATTGGTTGCGAACTGGCCCGGCTGGGACAGGTCTTTTTTGTTCGAAAGCTGGAAGCCTTCGCCAAAGAGAACATCCAGATCAGCTCTGGAAACGTGCAGGTGACGTGCAGAAGTTTCAACGATAAATTTCATCTTTAAACCGCTCCATTCTTTGTGTCTTGCGAATGTAGATACACATTCTTATCTACATTATACGACGAACGGAGCGGAATTTCAATCCCTTCTCGCATTTTCTGTGCGCGCAGAAAGGCCGAAGCTTACCGAAAGGGCTGTGTCGATCTTTCCCATGGATGTATCGTCGAGCTGACCCATCCGTTCTTTTAAACGGCGCTTATCGAGCGTGCGGATCTGTTCAAGCAGGACGATCGAGTTTTTCTGCAGGCCGCATTCTTTTGCGGGAAGGGATATGTGGGTGGGCAGGCGCGCTTTATCGAGCTGGCTGGTGATCGCGGCGGCGATCACGGTCGGGCTGAAGCGGTTGCCGACGTCGTTTTGTACGATCAGCACCGGGCGAATACCACCCTGCTCGCTTCCGACGACCGGACTTAAGTCTGCGTAATAGATTTCTCCTCTGTGTACCGTCATTGTCTTCTCCTCCGTTTTTCGGTTCCGTCGTTATTTTGGGTGCTTCGCCGCCGGTTTATACAGCGGTGCAGGATTTTCCTGGACGGTGTATTCTATGAGGAGAAGGTGTAAAGCGGTGATTTATACGTGCTTGCGGAAGTCTTCGGGGGTCATGCCCGTGTACTGTTTGAAGGTGTAAAGAAATCCGGAAAGCGAACCGAATCCGGAGGAAAAGCACGCTTCGGTGACGGTATAGCCGTTTTCAAGCAGCATTTTTGCGCAGTGGACTTTGCGGCGGTTCAGATAAGAAAGATAGGTTTCGCCAGTGGTCTGTTTAAAAAGTGAGCCGAAATAGACGGGCGAAAGGCAGGCGACGGCTGCGGTTTGCGCCAAAGACGGCGACTCGCGGAAGTGAGTTTCGATATAGAGGATCGCCTTGCGGATCGGAGAAAGCTCGGCGAGCTCGTTTTCGCGGCACAGGAGCAAAAGGAGATATTCCATCAGCGGGCGCACGGTGGCGGCATTGTGCTTTTCTTCTTTCAAAAGCCCAGCGGCGGTGTGGAGCTTTTTCAACTCCGGCTCCGTGATTTGGTGGAAAAATCCGCGGGAGTCGGAAAAGATGCGTTCGAGCTGTTCAGCGGAAAGCAGGGTTTCGTCAAAAGAGATGTTCCAAAGCTCGATCGGCTCGGTTGGGATCACCTCGTGGAAATCCGCCGGCGAGAGCAGGTAGACGCTGCCGCGCGTGAGTGTGTATTCGCGGCTGTTCAGGCGCTGGATGCCGCTTCCCTGCAGGATGATTTCGAGCTCGAAGTAATCGTGCGCGTGGAGCGCGAACGGTTCGGTTATAGTGCGGTGGAGCACCTGAAGATGGCGACCTTCGCCGATAAATGCGGCGCGCCCGAACCTGGTTTTAACATTGGTCATTCGCTCGCCTCCTTTCGCGGTGTAATAAAGCCATAGTAACACGAAAACAAACGAAAAGCAAATAAAACCCTGTTTTTTTGCGGATAGATGTTGCATTTTTCCTTGCTGTGGCGGACCTTTTGCTTTATGATAAAAGCAGATAAGTTTGTTCAAAGAGGTGGTTTTATGCTGATCGGTGTGGATATTGGCGGTACGAAATGTGCGGTGACGCTCGGAACGGAAGAAGGCAGCATCGTTAAGAAGATTCGCTTTGAAACGACGACGGTTGAAGAAACGATTGAAAAAATCGTTTCGGCAGCAAAAGAACTGGCGCAGGGTGAAGCGGTTGCTGCGTGCGGAGTAAGCTGCGGCGGCCCGCTGGATGAAGCGAAAGGACTGATCCTCTCGCCGCCGAATCTCCTGGGATGGGACCGTATCGCAATCTGCGAAATCCTCGAAAAAGCGCTCGGCGTGCCGTGTGCGCTTAAAAACGATGCGAACGCCTGTGCGATGGCGGAATGGTATTTCGGCGCAGGAAAAGGCACGCAGAATATGGTGTTCCTCACGTTTGGTACGGGCCTTGGCGCCGGAATCATCGCGAGCGGAAAGCTGATTTCCGGCGCAAACGGATTTGCCGGAGAGCTCGGACACATCCGTCTTGCGGAATTCGGCCCGGCGGGATACGGCAAATGCGGCTCGTTCGAAGGCTTTTGCAGTGGCAGCGGCCTTGCAGAGCTTGGCCGTGCCTTTGCACGGGAAGCGGCACAGCAGGGTGTATCCCTCGATTGGGCTCATGATATGGAAGCGATCAAACCGGCCGAAATGGCAGAAGCGGCGCGAAACGGCGAGCCGTTTGCGAAAAAGGCGTTCTCGCTCTGCGGAAGGATGCTCGGACGCGGCCTTGCGATCGTGATGGATCTTTTAAACCCGGAGTGCATTGTGCTCGGCAGTGTATACGTGCGCTGCCGCGATCTGCTGGAGCCGCCGATGTATGCGGTTTTGGAGGAAGAAGCGCTGATGCAGACGCGTGCAGTATGCCGGATTGTTCCGGCGGCGCTCGGCGAAACGATCGGCGATATCGCCGCTCTGGCAGTTGCAAAGGAGGCAGTACAGTGAATTATATTGAAAATCTGATTGTCCGGATTCCGGCGTTCGCATCGCAGAAAGAAGCAATCGAAGCGGCGGTGGACGCAATCTGCGAAATGTACCGTAACGGCGGGAAGCTCCTGCTTGCCGGAAACGGCGGAAGCGCGGCTGACTGCGAGCATATTTCTGGGGAATTGCTGAAAGGATTTCTGAAAAAACGACCGTATCCGGGAGAGAACCCGGCGCTGGTAAAGCTTCAGCAAGGCATTGCGGCGATCCCGCTGCCTTCCCTTTCGTCGTCTGTAACAGCATTTATGAATGATGTTGCCCCGTCGCTCGTATTCGCGCAGCTTGTCGGCGCGCTCGGGCAGGAAAAGGATGTGTTCTTTGGCATCTCGACCTCGGGCAATTCGAAAAACATCATCGCCGCGGTGGAAACGGCGAAAGCGCGCGGTTTGAAAACGGTTGCGCTGACTGGAAAATCCGGCGGTGCAGTGGCGAAACTCTGCGATATCGCGATTTGTGTGCCGGAGGATGAAACGTATCTGATTCAGGAACTGCATCTGCCGGTGTACCACGCGATCTGTGCAGAATGTGAAGAACGGATTTTTGAGGTGTAAGATGAAAACGGTAACGATAGAAAACTGGAAACTCGGCTATTTGCCGCACAGCCGCACACAGGGCTTTTCGCCGAAAACGGCGGAGGATATCCTGCGCTCCGCGTGCGAAGTGATTGAAGCGAAAGTACCGGGGAATTTTGAATTGGATCTGATTCGCGCAGGAAAGCTGCCGGAGGATCTGTATATGGGAACGAATATCCTGAAAGCACAGGATCTTGAGCGGATGCACATCTGGTACTGCTCGGAATTCGATCTGGAACCGACCGATGAAGATACTTTTTTGCGATTTGAGGGTATTGATACCGTCGCGGAGATCTTTTTGGACGGTATGCTCTTTGCGAAAACGGAGAATATGCTGATTCCGCATGAGTTCCCGCTTTACGGTGTTTCGTACGGCAGACATGAGCTTGTCGTACATATCATTCCGACGTGTATTTACGCCAGAGAGATCCCGCTGCCGAATATCTGCCGCGCACAACCGTACAACTACGATTCGCTCGCGGTACGCAAAGCGCCGTATATGTACGGCTGGGATATTATGCCGCGCGCTGTTTCGGCAGGTCTCTGGCGCCCGGTCCAGGTTGTGTACAAGCCGAAAGACCGCATCGAAACGGTCGTATGCCGCACACATAAAGTGAGCGGAGAAACGGCAGAGATTGAGTTTTACTGGCAGGTACAGACAAACCGCGATTTCATCCGCGATCTGTCGATCCGCATTGAGGGCGAATGCGGCGATTCGGCATTTTCTTTCGAAAAACGGCTCGTCTCGGTGCACGACAGCAAAAACCACACGCTCGAAAACGCGAAGCTCTGGTGGCCGAAAAATGCCGGTGAACCGAATCTTTACAACGTAACCGCTACGCTTTTGTGCGGCGACACTGTCTGCGATGCGGTTTCCTTCGCGATGGGCATCCGCACGGTGCAGCTTGACCGCACGGACAAAGCCGGTCCGGACGGAAAATTCCGATTTATCGTAAACGGAAAGCCGGTCTATGCGTTGGGCACGAAC
>JBGUUS010000048.1:0-3098 GCA_045133675.1 Oscillospiraceae bacterium
GACACCTACTATATGTACGGTACCCGCGGTGCAGAGTGCTGGAATGAGAGCTACGGACTCGACGTTTACACGAGCACCGATCTTGAAACCTGGAGCGAACCGACCGAAGTGTTCACGCCGCCGGTTGATTTTTGGGCGAACAAAAACTTCTGGGCGCCGGAGGTTCACAAGTATAACGGCGCGTACTATATGTTCGCATCGTTTAAAGCGGACGGTGTCTGCCGCGGCACACAGATTCTCCGTTCCGATTCGCCGATGGGTCCGTTCGTTTTGCACAGCGACGGTCCGGTAACGCCGCGCGATTGGGAATGCCTTGACGGCACCCTTTACGTCGATAAAAACGGCGTTCCGTACATGATTTTCTGCCACGAATGGGTACAGGTCAAAGACGGTGAGATGTGCGTTATGCGCCTGACCGATGACCTGAAAGCGGCGGCGGAAGAGCCCAAACTCCTCTTTAAAGCTTCCGAGCCGAGCTGGGCAAACAAAGGTGTGGAAGATTACGTCACCGACGGTCCGTTCATGCACCGCCTTGCCGACGGCACGCTGATTATGCTCTGGTCGAGTATTGCACAGGAAGCGTACGTTGAAGCGATCGCGGTATCGGATAACGGCGATATCACCGGTAATTGGAAACAGCTCGATGAGCTGCTGTTCGACAAAGACGGCGGCCACGGCATGGTCTTCCGGGATAAAAACGGCGATCTGCGCTTTATCATGCACTCGCCGAACAAAGAGCTGCGGGAGCGTCCGGTTCTGATCACGGTTCGTGAAGAAAACGGAACACTCGTAAAAGCATAAGAAAACAGACAGCACGGAAGAAATTCCGTGCTGTTTTTGCTTGTGTTAACGCCTTCCGGATGCTATACTGAACACAAGAGATGTTACACCATCTAAACTGTTCGGAAAAATCAAAGAGGAGGCACAGATGATGAAAGATACCGTATTTTACGTTGACGGCAAACCGTATTTTACGATCGGTCTGCAGGCACATAACTCGTCGGGATATTCGCTTGCTGAACTGGAGCCGGTTTGGAAAGCCTGTGAAGCCATGGAGGTCAACACTGCCGCTATCGCCGTAGCCTGGGAACGTTTTGAGGCAAAAGAAGGCGAGTTTGACACACAGCTTGTCAAAGACATCATCCGCAAGGCGCGCGAAAAAGGACTGAAACTTGTATTCCTGTGGTTCGGCACGTGGAAAAACGGCCACATGAAGTACAGCCCGACCTGGGTTAAAACGAATCATAAGCGTTTCTGGCGTGTCCGTACACATGACGGCTATGAGATTGCAAACCTCTCGTCGTTTTGTGAAGAGACACAGAAAGCCGACAGCCGCGCTTTCTGCAAGCTGATGGAAACGATCCGCGAAGAGGATGAAGCGGAGAAAACTGTCCTTGCCGTACAGATTCAGAATGAACTCGGCATCGTCGGAAGAACTGTGCGCGATTTCGGCGAAGCGGCACAGGCGATGTATGAAGCGAATGTTCCGCAGGAGGTTATCGATGCGCTGAAAGCCGGCGACGATTTTGAACAGGCGGTAAAAGACTGGAAAGAATGCGGTGCCGCTGAAACCGGAAACTGGTGGACGCTGTTCGGCCGCCGCGGCGATGAGCTTTTGCAGGCATACAGCATGGCGCGCTATGTTGATAAGATTGCCGAAGCCGGCAAAGCGATCTACAATGTGCCGATGTATACGAATGTATGGCTTGATGTACAGGGCGGTTTTGAGATCCCGGGTACGGACTATCCGTCGGGCGAAGCGGTTATCAAGAACCTCGCCTTCTGGCGCTGGTTTGCGCCGCATCTGGATATGGTCTGCCCGGATGTATATATCCCGCAGCAGCACCTTTTCCAGCGTGTCTGCCATACGTATAACCGAAAAGACAATCCGCTCTATATCCCGGAGACCGGTTCTTCCATTGCACACGCAATGGGTATTTACCGCGCGATCGCGGAAGACGGCCTGACCGGTGTTCACGTATTCGGTGCCGAGAGTCTTATTGATGAAAACGGAAATCTGCGCGAATCCGCACGTCCGATGCACGAAAACTTCCAGTGCTTGAAAGCGATCGCACCGCTTCTGACAAAATATCGCGGCACCGGAAAGATCCATGCGATCATTCAGGAAGAATTTGAGGGAGAAGCAAAGATTTTTGCTGACGGCTGGCAGCTGCGCGCCGTATTCGGCGATTATCCGCGCGGCGGCGACTATCGCCACGCGATAAAGCAGGATGCCTACACCAAACGCGGCCGCGGTCTGGTGATCCAGACGGATAAAAATGAATTCTTCGTCTGCGGCTCGGCGTTTACGCTGCAGTTCCGCACAAATCCGCCGCTGACACAGTATAAAGTACCGCAGCAGGACTATCAGTTTGAGCATGCACTCGACTACGTCCATGTGGAAGAAGGCCATTTCGATGCGGAAGGCAATTGGATCGTCGACCGCATCCGCAACGGCGACCAGACTGACTTCGCGGTATTTGTATATCCGGATAACGGCGCTGTCCGCGTTGTACTTGAAGATATGCTGGAGTGAAAATGATGTTTAAATTTATCTGTTATCCGAAATGCACCACCTGCCAAAGAGCGCAGAAGTGGCTCGATGAAAACAAAATCGCATACGAACTGCGCGATATCAAAGCGCAGAATCCGACGCGCGAAGAACTCGGCGCGTGGTATCAAAAGAGCGGTCTCGCGCTCAAAAAGTTTTTCAATACGAGCGGTTTGCTCTATAAATCGCTTGAGCTGAAAACGAAGCTTCCGACGATGAGCGAGGATGAAATGCTCGATCTTCTCGCAACCGACGGTATGCTCGTCAAACGACCGATTCTGGTTGGAGAGGATGCCGTTTTGGTCGGATTCAAAGAGGCCGAGTGGCTCTTAAAGGTAAAATAATGTAAAAAAATACGCCGCGGTTTCGCGGCGTATTTTCATTTGGTATTTCTTATTCCGGATCGCCCAGCGCGATAACGTCTGCGCGCATTCTTAAAAGATCTTCGGCCGATACATCAAGATTGCCGGCAGCGGCGGTTTCAACGATCTGTTCCGGTTTTCTTGCACCGCAGAGGATGTGCGACATGCCTTCCTGCTGCATCGTC
>JBGUUS010000049.1:0-7517 GCA_045133675.1 Oscillospiraceae bacterium
CCGCAAATCAGATATTTCATTCAAAATACACCGGCTTTCCGGTTTTGCTGGAGACATAAATTGCCTCAAGAATCTGCGAAACGACAAGCGCCTGCTCCGGCAGAACGACCGGATCGGTATCGTTACGGATCGCGTTGATCCAGGAATTCGCTTCGGTGAGTGCCGGCGTTTCAACCGCGCCGTCGAAGAAAGCAACGCCGCCTGCTTCGAGGTTTACGTCGGTGAGAACCTGACGGCCGAGTTCGACCTTGTTGATCAGGAGTTTATCGTTCTTGATCTGAACACCTGCGCGGCTGCCGCAGAGAACACAGCTGCCTTCCGAAACCGGTTCAGCGGTGTTGAGCGCCCAGCTCGTCTCAAGCATGATGGTAGCGCCGTTTTTCATAACGATCATTGCACAAGCGGCTTCTTCGAGCTCGGTGGTGCTGACACCTTTATCGCCCCAGATGTTGCCCGCTTCCGGATGCTCGAGTTTTTTATGGGTTTTACCGAGAACAACGGACGGTTCGTAGTTGTTCATCAGATAGAGAGTAAGGTCGAGAGAATGGGTAGCGATGTCGATGATCGGACCGCCGCCCTGTGCTTCTGCATCCAGAAATACACCCCAGTTCGGTGTACCTCTGCGGCGGGTTGCCAGGCAGTTTGCGTAATAAATATCGCCGACAGCGCCGGTAGCGATGTAATCTTTCGTATAACGGCTCTGCGGTTTGTGGCGGTGCTGATAACCGATGGTGAGTTTTTTACCGGTTGCTTTTGCGGCATCAACCATGCGCTGTGCGTCAGCGGCGGTTTTTGCCATCGGTTTTTCACACATAACGTGCTTGCCGGCATAAAGCGAGTCGATGGTGATATCAGCGTGCTCACGGTTCGGGGTGAGAACGTGTACAATATCAATCGTTTCATCCTTCAGCAGTTCTTTGTAATCGGTGTAAACCTTTGCGTCCGGCGTGCCGTATTCTTTTGCTGCTTTTTCTGCGCGCTCAATTACGAGATCACAGAACGCAACCATTTCAACGCCCGGGATTTTGCTCAGAGACGGCATATGTTTGCCGTTTGCGATACCGCCGCATCCGATGATACCGATTTTCAAAATCTTATCCATAATTTGTCCTTCCTCCGCCATTTGGCGGCATAACGAATTGGCTTTCGCCCTTACTGTTAGAATAGCATTTTCACATCCAAAAGGCAAGAGAAAATCAAAAGCAGATACAAAAACACCGGCTGTTTTCACAGCCGGTGTTTCCCGAAATATTACAGTATTTTTGCGAATGTCGCACCAAGCCGAATATCAAAACCTAAAGCTTGATACATCGCTTCGTCGCACGGCGCACAGCAGACGGTAATACTGGAAATTCCGTTTTCTCTGCACCATTCCTGCGCTTTTTCTGCAAGCATCCTTGCGATTCCTTTTTTCCGGAATACAGGTTCGATATAGAAATCCTCAAACACAGCGGTGTCGCCGCAGGCAAACGTCGAAAAGCTTTTTACAACACTGCACATACCGACAGCGCGGTAACCGCGTTTTGCAAAAAAGAACGTGATCTTTCCTTCGCGGACCGCTTCAGCAAGCTGATTTTGCAGCTCTTCCGACAGCGGCGCTTCTCCGATTTCTCTGCGGTATCCGCTTTCGAGTTTCTTAAGATGCCAGTCGTCCGGATCGGCGAGGATTTCAACCGTGAACGGAATTTCCTCCTCCGGCGGCAGAAGCATCAAAGGCTCGTTCCATTCGTCGGCGCCGTTATCGGCAAAGCCGATACGTTTCCAAAAACGTCTGCGCCGTTCGTCACCGCCGTAATTCAGCTCCGCATAGCACCCGCCGTTTTCTTTTGCCCAGGAAAGAAGTGTTTTGGCACAGGCAGAACCCGTACCGTTTCCGCGAAATTCCGGATACACGCAAAACTCCATGATGAAGCATTTGCCGTCTTCGGTTTCAAAAATAACCGGCATTGCAAATCCGATTTCTTCGCCGCCGCGGTAAAAGAACAGAAAACGGCATCTGTCTTTTTCTCTGCCGTGAATGTACATTACCTGCTCATAATATTGTGCAGCAAGGAAATATTCTCTGTCTTCATCTGCAGGATCCGGAAAGATATCCCGCTTATGATAGATGTGCAGTTGCTCCCAAAAACGGGCAACTTCCTGTTGTGTGACCGCTTCACGGATGGTGATTTTGTTTTCCATTTTGTTTCCTCCAAAATTTTCGATTCGGAGGGTTAGGAAGCGTGAACCCTCCATACACGATTCATTTTCATAAAAAACCACCCTTTCGTAGTATTATCTGTATGCTGACACCGTTTTCCGGTGAAGATACGCTTATTTCAGCGCGAATACGCCGCGTTTTTGACGGCAGATTCTCTCGACTTCTTTGATCATTTCTTTGCCGCTCTCGATATCCGGCGCATCACAGCAAAAACGCACACCGCGCGGATCGAGCGCCTCGCAGACCGGGATAATATCGTCAAAACGGCACGGAATTTCCACACATTTGCCTGCCGCCTGAATCTTTTTGTATACGTCGATCCAGTGTTTCGCGGTCGGTTTGCCATCGCCATATACCCACTGAACACCGCCGAGTTTTTCCATTTCCAGCAGACGGTCAAGGTGTTTGAGCGATCCAACACCGTCGAGATGGAAGATGCTCGCCTCAAGCCAATCAAGCTCTGCAAGCAGTTCCGGAACGATAAACTCCTCAAAATGTTCTTGCGAGATCATATAGGCAAAATCGCAGCTTGTGACGTACCAGAGTTTGTCCGGCTGCAGAATGCTCATCCAGTTCGCTGAACCCTGCTGTTTTGCAGAGATGATCGCGTTTAAACGTGCGGTCATCTCTTTGAAAATATCAAACACTTCCCACACGCGCTGTTTGAAATTCTCCGGTTCCAGATAGAGGTCGAGCGCCGCTTCTTCCGCACCGCGCATCGAAACGATCGCATCCGCGCCCGGGTGCAGATCGGTGATGCCGACGAGATAATCGCCTTTCGCATCCTCCACAGCCGCTTCGGTAATCTCTGCGATCTTTTTCCACCACTTGTTGTTTTCGTTGAACTCGATTTTCGGGAAAGACTCATAATCGGTCAGTTTGTGTTCTTCCGCCCAGCTCGTTACTTCGCCGAATTCCAGTTCACAGCCGCCGCAGACAGCGCCAAGGATATCCGGGCCAAGGTTTGGGTTGAAAAGCGGAAAGCTCTCTGCGAGATATTCCGTCATTTCTACACCGCGGCGGAAATTCTTGATCTGATATTCCGCATCAAGCCAGCGTTCCGCAAGTGTTTGCGGCGCCTTGATTTCCGGGAGAACGATATTTTTCGGAGCGTGCATATTAAAAATCGGTCTGTCTTCGTTTTCTCTGTTCCAAAATTCGCGGTAGCGCTGCTGTACATATTCAAAACTGTATCCCATATCATTTCCTCCTCGGTTTCTTGTTTATCCTTGAAATTCTCCGAAATAGAATGTCGTTGTTGCTGTTGCGGTCAGTTTTGCGTCTCCAAGCATTGCCGTAACTTCATAAAGCCATGTTCCGTCCTGTTCGGAAATGAAGTTGACACGGGTATATCCCGGCCATTTATGCGGTGCGGTCAGCGCGTGCGGTGATTTTGAAACCGTATCATCAACCCGCCAGACAGTGATCTTTGCCTCTTTAAGCAGATCGGCAAAATCCTCCGCCACAGTATGGGTACCGTCTTCCTCTATCCGCCAGACACACGGAAATACATATCGGATATGCTCACATCCGTGATATGAATTGTTTATATCGTAGTAAACGATGTTGTCGTTGAACCACTCATCAAATGCGACGCCGAAAATATAGGATTCATCTGTTCCGTCGCCGTCCATATCACCGCTGAAATACGTGCCGTATCCTTCGGTCGAACCCGTCCAAGGCTCTTTGGGCGTGATGCGCTGTTCCCGCTCAAATACTTCAAACGATTTGGATGATTCCTCGTTCAAAGCCGGGATTATGCCGCTTTTGCTCAAAAGCAGAAAGCCAATCAAAACAGCGGCAATGCATAGAACTGCCGCAATTGCAGATACCCCGATTTTCCTGCGGCTGTGCGCGGCGGCATCCATTGCCCCGATCAGTTCATCGGCCGTTTCATAGCGGCGGTCCGCGTTGATCTGTGTACATTTTTCAATAACCGCGCGGTACTTGCCTTCGGCAAGACATTTCGACGGATGTTCCTTCGTCAGCATTTCGTTCAACAGGATGCCGAGTGCATAGATATCCGAACGGGCATCCGTCTGTGAAAAGCCGTACTGTTCAGGTGCGGCATATCCGGTTGTACCCATCACGCGGGTATCGGTATCGTTTTCCGGTTTCGGGATACGTGCGGCATCAAAATCGATCAGCACCGCATCCGTACCGCGCAGGATAATATTCTCCGGTTTGATATCACGGTGTACCGCACCGATCCGATGCAGTTCATTTGCGGCGCGCGCCGTCTGCACGAGAATCGCGGCCGCCATAAGCGGATCGAACGGCTTTTCTTCCAGCAAAAACGAGAGGGTATCACCCTGTATGAATTCTTCCAGAACGTAAACAATACCGTCTTTTTCCTTCACGTCATAGATCCGCGGCAAATGCGGGCAGTTGACCGCAAGCAGGCGGCGATAAACCTGGGCATCGCCTGCAAAAAAGCGATAGATGCTTCGCTTTCGCGTTTGTGTGCTGCGAACGAGATATACACCGCCGTTTTCACCGCGTTTCAGTTCGCGTTCCACGACAATATCCGAAAAAACTTCGAAATCCACGGCAGTATCCGACAAAATATCACATCCCTATGCAGCCAGTTAATTGTTATTTTTTCTTGATTGCGGTATGATAATATTATATCGTCACCTAAGTTCTTTGTAAAGGTTTGCTGTATCATGAAGAATAAGAATACCGACAATTTGCAAAACGAATTAACCGCCGCACCGAATCTGCGCGCCTTTCTTGCCGATAATCACGAGCAGTTTATAAACGAAAGTTTTACCGAAATTCTGCAGCGGCTTTTCCAGCAAAGCGGATTATCGAAAGCGGCATTCGCCAAACGCGCCGGAACCAGCGAAGTCTATCTCTATCAAATCTTTTCGGGTGAGCGCACGCCTTCGCGCGACCGCACGATCTGCCTCTGTTTCGGTCTCGGTGCGTCGCTTGAAGAAACGCAGGATCTGCTTAAATGCATCGGTCACGCGCAGCTATACGTCAAAAACCGCCGTGATGCCATCATCATCTACGGCATCACGCACAACAGCGAACTGGACGCATTGAACGACTGCCTCTTTTCCGAAAATGAGGCAACGCTTTGCTGATATCCTCTGTAACGAACAAATCTCCGAAGATCGCTCTTCGGAGATTTTTATTTTGCGATTTTTACGCAAGATCCGTTTCGTGCAAAACAACGCCGCTTGCTTCAAGCGTTTTCTGCAAGGCGGTGATATCCAAAGCGGAAAAGTCATCGGTAAGTGCGGCTGCGGCACCGGCGGCCTCGCCGGTAACGGCACAGCACGGAATTACGCGCATGATATCCCACATACTGTCGGTGACGGAGGTAACACGGCCGGCCATGATCAGGTTTTTCACCTTTTTGGAATAGAGCGTGGAAAACGGCACTTCATACACAGGACCGCGTTTGCGCCAATCGGACACCATACCGACCGAATCGGCAAAATACTTGTGCTGTTCGGTATCGTGCAGCGTGTATTCGCCAACGATGCGGCGCGTCATACGAAGCTGCGGAATCGTCGCCATCGTAACCGGATAATACGACGCGTCGTTTTTCCGGTGCTGCAGGATATGATTCATCGTGGATGCGTGCGAAAGCTGAACCTGCTCGGAAATTTCGTTTGCATCAAGGCCGGAGAAGCGGCGCTGTACAAGCAGTTCCACCTGGTTCGATTCGTTTTTCTGATCATCCGGGACATCGCAGCAGCCGACAACATTTAAGCGGTAACCTGCATCGGAAAGAGAATAATACCACGCCGCCAGAATGTTTCCCTGCTTGAATGTCTCGGTCGGTGCGCCGGAAAACAGCGCGATATCGGCATCACCCGTTGCGTCGACGACGGAATTTACCGCAATCGCCTGTCGGCCCGACTTGTTTTCTACGATAACCGCTTCGATGCGGTCATCCGCCTTGCTTACGCCGACAGCGTATGTGCCGTACAGGATCGTAACGCCTTCTTTTTGCAAAAGCTGTTCGGCGAGGATCGCGAACAGGTGCGGATTATACTGTACGAGAAAACGTTTGTCCTTCTCGGTGCGTTTTGCCGGATCGGTGCTGTCGAGCCAATTTTCCGGATAATCCGCCTCCGCACCCATCGAAACGGAAAGGCGCAGAAGCTCTTCGGCAATACCGAAGGAAACCTGTCTGCCGCGGCCGTCACAGAGCGGCAGATAGATCGTGACGATGCCAGCTGTTCCGAGACCGCCAAGGATGTATTCTTTTTCGAGCAGGATGACCTTTTTGCCGCGTCTTGCCGCCGCAAGCGCCGCGGAAATACCGCCAAAACCGCCGCCGCAGACGAGTATGTCACAGGTCATCGCAACTTTCGTTTCAAGCGTTTCTCTGATGATCATTTGAAAGCCTCCTTATTCGCCGAGCTCGCGCGCAATCAGTTCGGCAACACCCGGCGTTGTGAATTTGGCAAGCGCTTTGATCTCGTCAACGCCGTTCTCCATTGCATAGGAGCGGAATTCTGCAATCATATCGCGGTCATTGATGTTATCGCCTACCGCAATAATATCGTCATATCCCGCGCCGATCAGCTCGGCCAGTCCGTAAAGGCCTTGTGCTTTATTCATGTCCGCACGGACGATATCGATGCAGTTTCCGTTTTGCAGCGGATTGAAGTCCTCGCCGAAGCGTTCGCGCACCTTCGCCGCAATCACCGATGCTTCTTCAAAGCTGCCTACAAACGTGCTGATCTGCGTATAAAACGGGATATCCGGCATATTGTCGAACGGATAATCCTCTGCGCGGGTGCATTTATCCGCTGTCGGCAAAATATAACACGGCGGATCGGTGTGCATAATACCGATCGGGCAATCCAGCTCAAACAAGAAGGTTAAAAGCGGGATCATCAGTTCCTGCTTGCACGGCGCCATGAACACGGTCTCACCGTCGCCGTTTACAATACGTGCGCCGTTGCTTCCGATATAGTAATCGCAGCCGAACGTCTGCTCGTTCTGTAAGTCCTGCACGCTCTGCACCGCGCGGCCGCTGATAACCGTGAACACGTTTCCGGCATCGCGCCATTTTTCGATCGCGGCGCGTTTTCTATCGTCGATGCCGTTATAGTTGAGCGTTCCATCGTAGTCGCTTCCGATAATTTTCATCTGATACCCATTCCTTTCAACAAGGCGTTTCCTTGTGTTTATTGTAACACAGCACGAAAGCCTGCGCAAGAAAAATGCCTCTGAGATCAAAACAAAAAGCGTGCGGAGCTTTTGGACTATACCCCGGAAAACGGACATTGAATAAAAGAGCCCCCTGTTGTAGAATTAGAAACTACGACAGGGGGTTTCGTTATGTCCA
>JBGUUS010000050.1:0-5031 GCA_045133675.1 Oscillospiraceae bacterium
ATGACACAAGGTCTTCAAAATTACTATATTGTTTGATTCATCCAATTGCGAAAGGATAAAAGAAATTGCCCCGAAGAGGATAAATCATTTTTGCTAAAACAATGACCTTTAGTCCCACTCGATGGTGCCGATTGGTTTCGGCGTGAGGTCGAGGAGGACGCGATTGATGCCGTCAACTTCGTGGGTGATGCGGTCGGTGATGCGGTGCAGCACGTCGTACGGAACCTCTTCGATGGTTGCGGTCATTGCGTCAACGGTGTTGACAGCGCGGATGATTGCCGGCCAGCCTTCGTAACGTTTGCCGTCTTTTACGCCAACACTCTTGAAGTCCGGAACAGCGATGAAGTACTGCCATACGTGCTGAGCAAGGCCGCAGTTGTCGAACTCTTCGCGGAGGATTGCGTCAGCTTCGCGCAGTGCGTGCAGACGGTCGCGGGTGATAGCGCCGAGGCAGCGTACGCCAAGGCCCGGGCCCGGGAACGGCTGACGGTCAACCATCTCAGCCGGCAGGCCGAGTGCTTTACCTACAACGCGAACTTCGTCTTTATAGAGCAGTTTGATCGGCTCAACAAGGCCTTCAAACAGCATATCTTCCGGCAGACCGCCGACGTTGTGATGTGCTTTTACGCCGTCACTCTCGAGGATGTCCGGATAAATGGTGCCCTGAGCGAGGAAGGAGATGCCTTCGAGTTTGCGTGCTTCTTCTTCGAATACACGAACGAACTCGCCGCCGATAATCTTACGTTTGGTTTCCGGTGCGTCAACGTCAACGAGTTTATCGAGGAAGCGGTCGGTAGCATCGATATATACAAGGTTTGCATCCAGCTGATTGCGGAAGACTTCGATAACCTGCTCGCTTTCGCCTTTGCGCATCAGGCCGTGGTTAACGTGTACGCAGACGAGCTGTTTGCCGATTGCTTTGATGAGCAGAGCTGCAACGACGGAGCTGTCAACGCCGCCGGAGAGTGCGAGAAGTACTTTTTTGTCGCCAACCTGTTCGCGAACGAGAGCAACCTGCTCGTCGATGAATTTGTCAGCAAGTTCTTTGGTTACGACACGTGCCATGTCGTCTGGTCTTTTATTCGGATCCATTTGTGTTCCTCCTTGAATCATGGTGAATGCATGGACAATTTGCTTATCCGAAAGCCGTTGGGTGATAAAAAACACTACACGACTTTACCCTAATAGTATACTCGATTTTTTTGCAAAAGAAAAGAGCTTTTCGCGTGCGCAGATGAAAAAAATAAACCACCAAACGGGGCGAAATCTGTTTTTTCTGATGAAAGTACCGCCTTTGCGGTTTAGGATATACGCCGCGGGATAAAATAACCGCAGATTTTTATAAAGGCGGATGATTATGCAAAGACGGATGTTAGCGGTTTTCTGCGCGTTTACGGCGCTTTTTTCTCTTTTGATCCTGCGGATCGGCGAACTCGTTTCGGGTGAAGAACTCGCCGAAACGGCGCAGCGGCAGACACGGTATACTTTGACGGTTGAAACAACGCGCGGAAGCATATACGATACAAAAATGCGCAAACTCACCGGCGGAGAAAAAGAGTATCTCGTTTCTGTTTTGCCGACAGCTGCGAATATCCGGCGGTTGTCGGACGATCACCGGGTTCTCACACCGGCTGAGGTGATAACGCAAAAAGCAAGCGAAGGCTACCCGTTTTTGGTGCGGTCAAAGGCGGTGATCTCGAATATTCCACAGGCAGTGACGTTTGGCGTTGAAAAAAGAACAGCGGAAGATCCGGCTGCTGTGCATATCGTCGGTTATACCGATGCGGCGCAAAAAGGAATTACCGGAATCGAGAAAGCGTTTGACGAATATCTCGCCTCCGCGGCGGAGAAAACGACCGTGACATATGCGGTGGATGCACTGCGCCAACCTTTAAAAGGTGCCAAACCGGAGATACGGTATGCACCGAAGGCGGTGGAAGGTGTCGTTCTGACGATCGATAAGCGCTTGCAGACGATCTGCGAGGATATAGGCAGCCGCTATTTGAAAAAAGGTGCGGTCGTGCTGATGGAGGCAAAGACCGGAAAGCTCCGTGCGTGTGCGAGCTTTCCGCTGTACGATCCGAGCGATCTTGCCGCAGCACTCCGGGATACGGAAAATGCACCGCTTGTAAACCGCGCGTTTTCGGCGTATAATCTCGGCTCGGTGTTCAAGACCGTAGTTGCGGCGGCGATGCTGGAATGCGGCGGCGATCCGTCTGCAATATACGAATGCACCGGCAGCGTAACGGTCGGCGATACGGTTTTCCGGTGCGCGCACCGGTTGGGTCAAGGTGAGCTTGATTTGAACGAAGCGATGGCACAAAGCTGCAATCCGTACTTTATCACGCAGGGTTTATCCGTTGATCCGGTGCGCCTGCGTGCGATTGCGGCGGATTTTTCGTTCGGAAGCCGTACGGTGTTTGCACCGGGTATGGCTTCGGCGGGCGGGTCGCTCCCGTCTGTTGAAGAATTGTGCAAAAAAGGCGAGTGCGCGAACTTCTGCTTCGGTCAGGGACTTTTGACCGCAACGCCGGTTCAGGCGGCACAAATGATGAGCGGGATCGCAAACGGCGGATGCGTTTCGTACGCCTCTTTAATAGAAGGGTGTACAAACGACGGTATGCTTTTGACAGAAAAGGCGGCGTCGGGTGCGGCGGTGCGCGCCGTTTCTCAAAAAACGGCGGAAAGGGTGAAAGAAGCACTCGTATATGCCGTTATGGAAAGTGAGGATCACCCGGCACGGCCGCAGTTTACCACAGCCGGCGGAAAAACGGGAACAGCACAGACCGGACGGTACGACGAAAACGGAAAAGAACTGCTGCAGGGATGGTTTGCCGGCTTTTTCCCGGCGGAGGAGCCGAAATATGTGTTGGTCGTACTTGCCGAAGAGAGCGAAGGAAGCACCGCCGCATCACCAGTGTTTCGCGAGATTGCCGATGCAATTTCGAAGCGGAATCTATAAGGAAGAAAATCACAGCGGGAAATCTGGCGGTGTGCAGTATGGAAAAGGCCGAAAAAAGAAAAAAATCCGGTTTTTATTAAGAAAAAACACCTTTTCCGCCGTCGAATGGGTCGGAAAATCGGGATAAGTGGTGGACATTTTTTTTAAAGGTGCTATACTATATTGTGATGCCGTGTTTGGTTTTGTTTTCAAAGATCCTGTTTTTCGAAAAAACAGGCAGGGAGGTGATTCGGTTGACAGAAAAAGAGATGCGGAAGCTGAACCGCTATCAGCTTCTTGAGATGCTGATCGTTCAGACAGAGCGCGCGGACAAACTGCAGCTGCAGACAGAACAGCTGCGCGCACAGCTCGATGAGCGAAACCTGAAAATCGAATCGCTCGGTTCCATAGCGGAAGCATCGCTGGTTTTTTCGGGCGTATTTGAAGCGGCGCAGAAAGCCGCGGATGACTATCTGGCTGCTGCGAAAGAGCGCGCCGATATGCTGGAAGCCGCTGCCCGCAAAAAGGCGGAAAAGATCATCGAGACCGCAAAAATCCAGGCTGATATTCTGACCCGGAGGAATCCGGCGGAATGAAAAGAGAACACATAAAAAAACACAAACCCGAACACATCGGCCCGAAAGTGCCGGAACTCGGAGCACTGCAGAAGGAGTTAAAGCGCGAACGGTATAAGCGCCGGTTTAAAAAGCTTTTGCGCAGCACAGTCAACGCGCTCATCGTTGTTGCGGCGGTTGCCGCACTGATTGCAACGCTCGTTTTGCCGGTGCTGCAGATCGCAGGAACGAGCATGGAGCCGAGCCTGAATGACGGCGACCTCGTTTTGCTGTTAAAAACCGACGACTTGAAAACAGGCGATCTTTGCGCCTTTTACTTTTCCAATAAAATTCTGATCAAGAGGATCATTGCCACACCGGGCGATTACCTTTGGATCGAAGATGACGGAACGGTGTTCGTGAACGGAATCGAGCTCGACGAACCGTACGTTTCCGAGAAAGCATTGGGAGAATGCGATATCGAATTTCCGTATCAGGTACCGGAAAATTCGTATTTTATGATGGGTGACCACAGAGCGACTTCGATCGACAGCCGCAGCAGCGTGATCGGCTGCATTGCGGAGGATCAGATCTTCGGAAAGCTCCTGTGCCGTTTCTGGCCGATCACACAGTATACCTGGATGGCATAAAAAACACTGCCGCAGCACAACCTTTTTAGGGGAAGGAGGGAGCGTGTATGCGGGAACATAGTACTGTATCAAAACCGAATCAGATGGATGCGGTCTTTTCGTTTATCAAGAAAAGCGGCCCGGCGCTCTCTTTTGCCGTCGTGCTCGGCGTTTTCTGGATCTTAAAGCTCACCGGCATCACGCTCGCCGAAGATGCGTTCTGCGGCATCGAACAGCACATTCACGACGAAACGTGCGGCGAAAAAACGCTCGTCTGCACGCTTGAGGAAGAAGATGCGCATATCCACAGCGAAAGCTGTCTGCTGAAAGAGTGTATCTGCACCGACGAGAGCGAGGAACACGGGCACAGCGACGCATGCTATGCTGTGACAGCGGGATTTGCCTGCGGGCTTTTTGAAAAAGACGGACACACGCATACTGCGGAGTGCATCCACAAAGAAACACAGTTTGCCTGCGGCGAAGAAATCCGTGCAGGACATACACATACCGACGCGTGCTTCGTCCTTTCCGGCGAGTGCGCTGTTACCGAACATATTCACACGGAAAGCTGCTACAGCGATATCACAGCGGATATCGAGACCGAAGCGGACTGGATCCAGGCGTTTGCGGATATCCGGAGAAGCGGTGTTACCGGCAAGAATATCGCCGCTGTTGCAAAGAGCCAGCTCGGATATACCGAAAGCACGCTGAACTTCCAGGTTGACGCAGCGGGCGTCCGCCGCGGTATTACGCGATACGGCCAGTGGTACGGCAACCCGTACGGCGATTGGTCGGCGATGTTTGCATCGTTCTGCCTTTTCTATGCGGGTGCGGATGACCTTCCGGCAAATGCCGGTGCGGAGTCCATGCGCCTGGAATGGGAACAGGAAGGCCTTTATCAGCCGAT
>JBGUUS010000051.1:0-11877 GCA_045133675.1 Oscillospiraceae bacterium
CGACGCTTCTTCGCTCGATGTTATGATCGAGCGCGTCTATAACGAGTGGCTCGAAGGCGACCGCACCGAAATCGAATCCTGCCGCAGCCGCTTCGTCTCCGCCTGTGACGGCAAAGCCACCGAACGTATTTTCAATTATCTGCATAAGGGTAAATAAAGTCAAAGAAAGAAGGAATGCACATGCTTTTGTCCGAAGTTCTCGGCTTCTGGGCTTTCGCCTGTGAAAAAGCCGGCGTCTCCTGGTCGCTGTACAAGGATACGCTGCTCTGTGCCGCGGGATACGGCGAATTCCCGGAAACGCTCAAAAACGCGCAGGTCGCCGTGTTCGCCAAAGACCTCGATGCCGTTTTAAAACAGGTTGTGCCGTTTTTGCCGGCCGGCTGGAGATTAAAACAGCGCACATTCGGCCGTTCCGCCGCACCGCTCACGTTTCAGATGAACGGCGCCATCCTGCTGGAGGTCTATCTCCTCTGCGGCACCGATTCCGCAGAAGACACCGCCTCTTTTGACCCGATCCGCAAAATCCGCAAAAAGGCAAACGGAAGCTGCAAGCTGAAAGAGGCGTTCGGCGGCCTTCTCGGAAAGCCGGTGCGCAAGCTGTTGAAGCCGTCCTGCCGCCGCATTGCGATGAAAGCGTACAACAGGGTTCTGCCGCTGTTTGCCGCTCTGCCCGAAAATGCCGCGTTTTATTCTGATGCACTCTGCGAAAAAGGCGGTGCTTCTCATCCGGCGGACTGGTTTGCTTCCTTTGAGATGCTTATCTGCAAAACTGCCGCATATCCGGTGTTCTCCGGCTGGCGCGAATATCTCTCCGCAGTATATTTCGATTACGAAGCCGGCCTTACCGATGAAATCGGTGTCGGACTCACCGCCGAAGATAAGCTTGCGCTCAAAGCGCATCAGGAAAACTGCCGCAAAGCGCTCGCTTTTATCGAAGAAGTCGCAAAGGAATATAACCTCCGCTATTACCTGCTTGCAGGAAGTGTTCTCGGTCCGGTCCGTCATCAGGGATTTATCCCGTGGGATGACGATATCGATCTCGGCATCCGCGTCGAAGATCTCGCCGAATTTGAGCGCATCATGACCGAAGAGCTGCCGAAACGCCTGCCGGAAAACTTCAAAATCGTACAGTCCGGTCCGAACAATCCGTATCCGCGTATGTTCTCGAAACTCTGCTGTGACGGCCGCTGCTGCATGGATTTCTGGCCGCTCGTACCGACGTATGAAAAAGGCTTCCGTGCGAAATTCCAGTGGTATTTTGCGAAGATCATCACCAAGGTGCACTACCGCAAGATCGATTATAAGGTCACGCGCTTTGTTAAGCTCGTCAACCTGATGAGCGCCTTTATGAGCGATAAACTCGTCATGAAGCTTGCGCGCCGCAACGAGCGCAAATACATAAAACGCAATACTCCGGCATATATCAATCTCTATTCGATCTATAAACGCCCGAAAGAACTGATCAAACGCGAATGGCTCGACACGAAAGCCACCGCAATGTTCGACGGTCTCGAGATCCCGGTCGTCGGCTGCACCCACGACTATCTCACCCACCTCTACGGCAACTATATGGGATTCCCGGCGCCGTGGAAGCGCGCTTCCCGCCATGTGGAGCGTTTTTAAAGGAAGGAGATCTGTATTATGAAAGTCCTGCTTTTTAACGGAAGTCCGAAAGCAAACGGCAACACCGCGCTCGCTCTGCGCGAGATGGAAGCGGTTTTTGCGAAAAACGGCATCGAAACCGAAACCGTTCACCTCGGCCACCTCGATATCCGCGGCTGTGTTGCCTGCGGCACCTGCTCGAAAAACGGCAAATGCGCGATCAACGATATCGTAAACGAGATCGCACCGAAATTTGAAGCGTGCGACGGCGTTGTATTCGGTTCGCCGGTATATTACGCTTCGCCGAACGGAACGCTCCTCTCGTTCCTCGACCGCCTGTTTTACAGCACGCCGTTCGACAAACGCATGAAGGTCGGTGCAAGCGTTGCGGTTGCACGCCGCGGCGGATGCTCCGCAACGTTCGATGCACTCAACAAATACTTCACGATCTCCGGTATGCCGATCGCATCGAGCCAGTACTGGAACATGGTTCACGGCTGTGTCCCGGGCGAAGCCGCAGAAGACGGCGAAGGCTTGCAGACGATGCGCACACTCGCCGAAAATATGAGCTTTCTGATGAAAGCGATCGCGCTCGGCAAAGAGCAGTTCGGTCTTCCGGCAAGAGAAAAAGGCATCGCAACGAACTTTGTCCGATAAATAAAGTGAAAGACACGCAACCTTTAAAGGCTGCGTGTCTTTTTCGATTAAAGAGAAGCGGTTGCAAAAGCTTCCGAGAAGGTTATCGGATGATTTCGAAAAAAAGCGCTCATTCTTCTAAAGCGACTTTCCGTGCTGCTTCCTTCAAGGAACTGGATCTTATGTACCGTTTTTTCATCACAAAGTACGTCGATGCGTTCATTTACCGAAAGCGCACCTTTTGAAACAGTCACCAGCAACAAACGCGCCGACGGAAGCGTCGTACGTAGCTTCGTAACTATTTTTTCATAGAGTGCCGCATTTTCTTCCGTGTCCTCGTCTTCTTCGCCCAAATGCAGGACGACCGTCTGCGGCTGCAATTCCAACACACACTCCGTCATGACCTCTGCCGCCTCTTTCAGCGTGATACCCGCAATGCTGCGGTTATACACAGCATTTTCCAGACACGCACGATTGACGAGCTCATAAAATGGGAACTCTGCCAGATATGTCGATCCGAAGATGACGATTTCTCCTTTCAAAGCCAACTCATTGATTGCATGAAACTCGTTCGCACAGGTCAGCACGTTCTTTTCCACACTGATCCCTCCTTTTTCGTTATACGTTTTCAGCTGCGCAAAGCTTCTCTCTGCGCTTATTGATAAAATAGAGCGTCAGATCGATAGAAACAACAACGAGATTAAAGCAGTAGATTACTAAAACGTAGTTGATCTGACCGCCGATAAATTTTCCGAGAATACCGGAAATATAACCGATGATGATTGCGATAATGAAAACGACACTTTTACCCTGCGTCGAACCGGATTTGATGCTTTTGTACACCGAAATCGGCCACGACAAACCGAAGCAAAGCAGCATAATAAACTCGAATATTTCTTTCATGGTATAAACTCCTTTCTGATTTGCCATCATTATACGCTTGACAACTCATAAAGTAAAATATATACTTATGATTAAAAGCATCATAAAAAGTGATTGATCAATGATATGGAACTGCAAAAACTTCGCTATTTCTACACAGTCGCGCAGTACGGGCATATTACGCGCGCGGCCGAGCACATTGGTATCGTTCAACCCGCATTAACACAGGCAATCAAATCGCTTGAACAAGAGCTCGGTGTTCCTCTTTTAAAAAAGCAGGGACGCAGCATCGTTCTCACTGAATACGGCCAGTACCTGCAAAAGCGCCTGCATACGCTTTTGCCGGAAATCGACCGCATTCCGGGCGAACTGGAACAACTGCGCAGCCGCATCAACAAAACCATAAAACTGAATATTCAGGCCGCATCATCTCTCGTTGTCAGTGCGATTGTCTCTTATCGCAAGGAAAATCCGGATGCACTCTTTGACTTTGAGCAAAACACACAGCAGACGGACTGTGACATCGTGATCCGCACGAACGGTTCTTCCAACAAACCGAACCGCCCATACGAAGAACGTTGCATCAAAGAGGAACGAATCTATCTTGCTGTACCGAAAGTCTCACCGTACGCTAAGCTTTCCAGCATTGATCTGCGTACACTGAAAGACGAAGGATTTGTCATGCTCTCGTCCTCGCGCCAGTTCGGCAATATCTGCGGTAAGTTCTGCGCGATTGCCGGTTTTTTTCCGAAAATTCTGTTTGAATCCGATTCGCCTTCCGCCGTTCAGAGTATCATCGGTACGGGCAGTGGCATTGCTTTCTGGCCGGAATACTCCTGGGGAAAAGTAAACAATGAAAATGTCGTGCTTCTCCCGATCTCATATCCAAAGTGTCAGCGCGAACTGATCATTGAACGGTTCGACCGCCTTCCGCGCTCGGAATACGCCGCCGAATTCTACGACCACCTGCTCGACCACATCATCTCATTTTAAAACGAATAAATCCTCCTTTTCATCCCATACTACCCGGGGAAAAAGGAGGATTTTTTATGTGTACCGCCATTGCAAAAGCCGGCTTTTTCGGCCGCAATCTCGACCTCGAACGCTCGTATGATGAGGTTGTCGCCATCACACCGCGGCGCTTCCCGCTCCGTTTTTGTCATACGCAGTCGCCCGAAACGCATTTTGCGCTCATCGGTATGGCGCATATCGCCGACGGGGTTCCGTTGTATTTTGACGCCATGAATGAAAAAGGTCTCTGCGCCGCGGCGCTCCGCTTTGCGCAGAGTGCACGTTATCACGAGCCGAAACCGGGAAAGCAGAATATTGCCTCGTTTGAGCTGATTCCATATCTCCTTTCGCTCTGCGACACGGTGAAAACGGCGCGTGCGCTGCTCGAAACGGTCAATATCACCGGTGACGCGTTTTCGCCGCTTCTCTCGCCGGCACCGCTGCACTGGCTGCTCGCGGATAAAAGCGAAGCTCTCGTGATCGAGTCGACCGCCGACGGTTTGCATCTCTACGATAACCCGGTCGGCGTGCTCACGAACGAGCCGCCGTTTCCCGTGCAGTCATTTTCGCTCAACGATTATATGGCGCTCTCGCCGGAGGACCCGCAAAACCGCTTTCTTCCCGAAGAGCCGCTTTTGCCGTACAGCCGCGGTATGGGTGCGCTGGGTCTGCCGGGTGACTGGTCCTCGCCGTCGCGGTTTATCCGCGCCGCATTCGTCCGGGCGCATTCTTCCGCCGCTTCGCCCGCGGAATTTCTGCGTCTGCTCGAAAGCACCGCAATGCCAAAAGGCTGTGTGCGCCTGCCGAGCGGTATGGTGGAATACACGCGTTACTCCTGCTGCTGTGATATGCACACGCATACCTACCACTACCGCACGTACGAATCCGACCGCATCACAAGCATAAACCTCACGCATACCGACACGGACACCCTGACGGTATACCCGATCGGGTGAACGTTTTTCGGCAATCACAAAACCCGCACGGAAATCTCCGTGCGGGTTTCATCATCTTATCTTATTTTCTTGCTTCGGCAAGTTCCGCCATCAGCGCCGGGATATCGATGTTCTGCGGGCAGTGGTTTGTGCAGGAGCCGCAGCCGATGCAGTCCTCCGGACGTTTGCCTTCCGGCAGTTCATCGAGCGCGTGGAGCTGCCACGGGCCGCCGATCTTATAGTTGTTGTAGATCGCGAGAACCTTCGGGATCTCGATGCCCATCGGGCAATCCGGGCAGCAGTAACGGCAAGCCGTGCATGCAACCGAGATCGATTTCTTGAACTCTTTGCAGACTTCCTCGACCTTTGCGACCTCTTCGTCATTGAGTGCTTCGCCGGAGAAGGTGTTGATGTTGTCGATGATCTGCTCTTTCGTGCTCATACCGCTGAGGATAACCTTAACCTGCGGCAGGTGCATAACCCAGCGCAGTGCCCACGATGCGATCGAACGGTCCGGTGCTGCAGCTTTGAGCTCTGCGTCGCACGCTTCGGTCAGTGCAGCGAGTCTGCCGCCGCGAACCGGCTCCATAACGACAACCGGGATGTTTGCCGCTTCCAGGATCTCATACAGCTCTTTTGCATCGCCGAACAGCCAGTCGTAGTAGTTGAGCTGGATCTGAACGAAGTCGAATTTGTGGTGTGCGATCATTTTGCGCAGGCAGTCCGGCGTACCGTGGAAGGAGAAGCCGAGGTAGCGGATCTTGCCTTCTGCGCGCATCTGCTCGAAATACTCGATGCAGCCGCAGGTGGTGTAGTTCTCGAACAGGTTGTCCGAAACCGCGTGCAGCAGGTAGAAGTCGATGCGCTCTTCCTGCAGTCTCTCGAGCTGCTCAGCAAACTGTGCTTTGAAGTCCGGGTTTGCCTGGAAGTTGAATTTGTCCGCAACGTAGTAGCTCTCGCGCGGGTATTTTTTGAGCGCTTTGCCGATAAAACGCTCGGAGTTGCCGTCGTGATAGATATACGCGGTGTCATAGTAGTTTACACCGTTTGCCATTGCGTAGTCGATGATCTCCTGCGCTTTGACCTCGTCGATCGGATGACCCTCTTCTTCGAGCATCGGGAAGCGCATGCAGCCCATACCGAGTCTGGAGAGTTCGATACCGTCTTTGAATGCATTGTACTGCATAAGGTTACCCCTTTCATTTGCTGTGCTTCATGCACAGATTTCGTTAGTATAAGTGTAGCACAAAGCGGAAAAAATTGCAACCTGTCCGGGTGACATCCGATATGCCCGGCGGCACTGCTTTTGAGACATCGCCTATTTAATTGACATTTTGAAGGTACCATGTTGCTATAAAACCGAATAACACAGCACAAAACCCTCGGAAGATTCCTTCCGAGGGTTTTCATCATCTTATTTCTTTCTGCCGAATGCCTTGAACTTTCTGCAGGCACCGCCCATCGCGCCGTACGGGCTTTCCCAGTCCACGATACAGCCGTATTCGTCAAACATGACCGTCATATCGTGCCAGAACGGCGTCGTGTTCCAGATGAATTTGACCTTGAGCGTCTTTTCGTCCGCCCACGCGTAGCTCACTGCGCAGTGCTCGTAGAACACCGTTGTCCAGCTGTTGCACTCTTTGAGCGCAACACCCGTGTCGCCCTCTTTAAAACAGCCGTAACCCATCGGCAGAACGCAGTCGTGCTCGCCGAAGGTCATGTGCACACTTGCCTCTTCGCCGAAGGTGAAGCCGAGCGTTTTTAAGCCCGTCGGATTTTCCGAAAGCTCGTATTCGCCGCCGTTTGGCAGATACGCGCTCGTTTTTTCTCCGGCAACCGGCTCAAAATGCAGCGCATCCAGCTCTTTTTGCAAAAGGTCGGCTTCTTCGCTCGGTTCAAGCGGCTCGTCGTGCAGCGCCGGGAGCAGATGATCCCAGAACAGCTCGAGCGTTTTTTCCACGCGGTAGGTGCAGGAGTTCATCGCAATGACCATATCCTGCTTCGGCATGATAACGCCGTGCTGACCCATCGCGCCGTCGCCGCGGAACATACCTTCGTGGCGCGTCAGCCAGAAGTGATAGCTGTATCCGCTCTCCCAGTCGGTTCCGCCGAACGGGCTGCAGCTCTTGTACTGCGAAAGCTCGTCGATCCACTCTTTTGCGATCAGCTGCTTGCCTTCCCACACGCCGTTTTGCAAAAACAGCGTGCAGAATTTCGCGAGGTCTTCCAGGCGGACGTTCAGGCCGTAGCCGCCGGTGGAGTTGCCCATCGGGCATTCCTCGCTCCAAAACGGCGCAAAGCCCATCGGCTCAAACAGCCGCTCGCGCAGAAATTCGATGCTCGGCTTACCCGTCACTTTCGAAACGATCGCCGAAAGCATGTAACTGCCGCAGGTATTATACAAAAACTGCGTGCCCGGCTCTTTCTGGACATAGCTCTCCATAAACGCCTTGACCCAGTCGTCACCTTCTTCCAGCATACCGCTCGGCTGCTTGGTGTGACCGGTCGACATCGTCAGCACGTGTTTGACCCGCATTTTCTGCATATTTTCGCACGGTGTGTTCGTCAGCTTATCCGCAAAGATATCGACCAGGCGGTCTTCCACGGATAAAAGTCCGTCCTGCACGCACAGCGCGATCGCCGCCGACATGAACGGCTTTGTCATCGAAAACAGCATATGCGTGAGGTCGCCGCGGTACGGGTCAACGTAACCCTCGGCAAAAACCTTGCCGTGGCGCATCAGGATGATGCCGTGCAGATTTAAATCCTCTTTCTGAATCTCGCGCAAAAGCGCACGCACCGCGCCGCTTTCCACGCCGACTTCTTCCGGTTTTACCCGTTCAAATGCCATCGTTTACGCCTTCCTTCCGAAAATCCGAAATGCCTTTTCCGGTGCCATCGAGTAGTTGCGCTCCCATTCAACAACCACGCCGTATTCGTCAAACGCAAGCGTTACGTCGTCGATAAACGGTGTCGTGTTCCACGCGATACGCAGCGCGAGTGTGGAGTCATCCTTCCAAACGCCGTTCGTTGCCGCCTGTTCATAGAAAAATCCGAAGCTGTTGCAAAAATCCGGCTGAATTCCCGTTTTTGCCTCGGCAAATCCGGCATAAGCAAACGGGAGCACAACGGTGTTCTCCGCCGTTTCAAAGGTAAATGCATTCTTTTCGACCGAAACCGCTTTGATTCCCAGCGCATTCGGCGAAAGCTCGTATGTAACACCCGCATACGCAAAATCCGCATCCGCCCTGCCGTCCAGCGTGCCGACCGTGAGCGCAGAGAGGCGCGCATTCATCTTTTCAACAGCCGCCGGGTCTTCTGCAAGTGCTTCTTCCTGCACCGCCGGGAGCAGAACCTCCCAAAGCACGTCCAGCGGATCCTGCAGCCATCCGGTGCCTTCGTTCATCGCGATCACCATATCGAGCTTCGGCACCACGATGCAGTACTGACCGAACGCGCCGTCGCCGCGATAAACACCTTCCGGCTGGCAGCGCCAGAACTGATAGCCATAACCCTGGATCCAGTCGTTTCCGCCGCCGGTGCTGTATGTGTGGCGCGCGGTCGCCTCGTCGATCCACTCCGGATTCAACAGCTGCACACCGCCAAAGCTGCCGCGGTTCAGCAAAAACGTGCCGAACTTCGCGATATCTTCAAGGTGAACGTTCAAACCGTATCCGCCGGTGTCAATACCTGCCGGGCAGGTCTCAAAGCGCCAGCCTTCGATGCCGAGCGGCTCAAACAGGCGCGGTGTGAGATATTCGCCGACGCGCTTTCCAGTGAGCTTTGTGATGATCGCCGAGAGCATATACGTTGCCGCCGTGTTGTATACAAACAGCGTGCCCGGCTCGTGATCGACATAGCTCTCCATAAAGCGCTTCACCCAATCCTCCACTTCCTTATGGAAGATCACGTTCGGCTCTTTGGAATGACCGGTGTTCATCGTGAGCAGGTGTTTGACCTGCATCTTTCTCATATTCGCGCACGGTTCGCACACAAGCTTATCCGCAAAAATATCCGCAACATAATCTTCAACGGTCAAAAGACCTTCCTGCACCGCAAAACCGATCGCGGTGGAGGTGAACGATTTGCTCAGCGAAAAAAGCATATGCGTAAGCTCCGGACGGTACGGGTCATACCAGCCTTCCGCAAAGACCTTGCCGTGGCGCATAAACATCAGCCCGTGTACGCCGACACCTTTTGCCTTCCACGCATCGATCACTTTTCCGATCACCGCACTCGGCACGCCGACCGATTCCGGCGTGGTGCGCGGCAGCCTTTTTTCTGTCATAAGTAACCCTTCTTTCTGTTATGATTGATCTGCTTTTTGAAAATGCCATTTGACAAAGAAACGGGAAATACAAACACTCCGCACGCTCAAATCGGTACTCCAAAAGGCTCCCTCTCAGAGGGAGCTGTCAGCGAAGCTGACTGAAGGAGATTTCCCATGCATCCGCTTGCGGATGCGCACCTTAACATTTGCCGAAGGCAAATATACCACTCGGCGCAAGCCGAATATCACTGCACCCGCAGGGTGCTCACACCGTCTGCAAAAATGCAGCAAGTTTTCTTGCCATCAGCGCGTGTCCCGCATCGTTCGGGTGCAGCCCGTCCGGACAGTACGCCTCTTTGTTCGCCGCAACATCCGGGCAGATGCCGCCCATCGCATACAGATCGAGCATCGGAATGCCGTAGCGCTCCGCCGCCGCTTTCGCAATCGCTACATATTCGCTCAGGTAACATCCGGTTGCCGCGTTTTTGAGATGCTCGTTATCGCGGTGCACCGGCGTCATCATCACGATCGTCGCCGTCGGATATTTTTCGATCAAGCCGCGCAAAAGCACGTTCCACGCACCGCAGTACGTATTCTCGGTTTCATCCGAAACCGAGCCGATCGGCGCCGTGCCGTGACCGTAATCGTTCGTTCCGCCAAAAACAACGACCAGATCTGCGTCATCGTCCATTTTGGTATAGCGCACCGCAAAGGAGTTGCCGTTATCCTCCGGCTGTGCGGCGATGCGCGTTCCGCCGATGCCGTAGTTGACTGCCTCGCGCAGGCCGAGCGTCTCTTTTATAAGGTTCAGATAGATTTTCTCCGGCGCGGAGGTGCCGTGTCCTTCGGTAATGCTGTCGCCCAAAAATACGGCCTTTTTGCCGCAAAGCCAGCTGCTTGTCATAGTTTCGCGTCCTTTCGGGTTGTTTTTTCTTACCTTTGATAGTATCACAAAACGAAGTGGAGTGCAACAGGTAATCCGGTCGGCCGCTTATCCCCGGATGATGCTCTTTCCGGTTTCTAATTCCTTTTTTGCATAATTTGTTTTGTTTCCTGCAAATTACGCGCAATCTCACCGCAAAACATGCGAAAATACGCCAAATTCTGCATAACGCACATATATTATTTTCATTTTCGTAATGTATTCCCTTTGATTTTATGCTATAATAGGTTAAATCAAAAAAACAGAAGCCGCATATCCGCAATACCGGCGGCATATCTTATATTTTGAAAAAGAAAAGGAGCGTATCGAAAGATGGCACAAAACGACACCCGGTTTTCGGAGATCACTCCTGCAATTTTAGAGCTTTCCGAGCTCTGCAAAGCAAACGGGCAGATCCCCGCCGCACTTTATACACAGTATCAGGTCAACCGCGGTCTGCGCGATCTCGACGGCAACGGCGTTTTAACCGGCCTCACCGAGATCTCGGAGATCCAGTCGAGCAAGCTCGTCGACGGCAAAAAAGTCTCCTGCAAAGGTCAGCTTTTTTACCGCGGCTATAACGTCGAAGACCTCGTATCCGGCTTTTTGAAGGATAACCGCTTCGGCTTTGAGGAGACCGCCTTCCTGCTCCTCTTCGGCCAGCTTCCAACCGAACAGCAGCTCGCCGATTTTAATGCACAGCTCGCGTTTTATCGCTCACTCCCGACGAGCTTTGTGCGCGATATCATTATGAAAGCGCCGAGCCGCGATATGATGAACACGCTTGCGCGCAGTGTACTCACGCTTTATTCCTATGACGACGCGGCGGACGATATCTCCGTCCCGAACGTTTTGCGCCAGTCGCTGCAGCTCATCGCGCTGTTCCCGATGCTCTGTGTTTACGGCTATCAGGCGTACAGCCACTATCACGACGGCAACAGCCTCTTCATCCACGCGCCGAAACCCGAACTCTCCACCGCGGAGAATATCCTGCATATGCTCCGTCCGGACAGTCGCTATACCGCGCTGGAGGCACGCATCCTGGACCTCGCGCTCGTGCTGCACGCGGAGCACGGCGGCGGCAATAACTCCACCTTCACCACACACGTCGTATCCTCCTCCGGTTCGGATACGTATTCGACGATTGCGGCGGCGATCGGCTCGCTCAAAGGTCCGAAGCACGGCGGCGCGAACATCAAGGTCGTGCAGATGTTCGACCACATGAAAGCTGCGCTCGCCGACTGGACGGATGAGGACGCGATCCGCGCGCATCTGTTAAAGCTTCTGCGCAAGGAGACGTTCGACAATGCCGGACTGATCTACGGCATGGGTCACGCGGTCTATTCGCTGTCCGATCCGCGCGCCGAGATATTCAAATCCTTCGTCGAACAGCTCGCGAAAGAAAAAGGCCTCGAAAAGGAGTTCGCGCTGTATTCCGCAGTCGAGCGTCTTGCACCCGAGGTCATCTCCGCCGAGCGCCGCATCTACAAAGGCGTCAGCGCAAACGTCGACTTTTACAGCGGCTTTGTCTACAATATGCTCGGTCTGCCGCTCGAGCTGTTCACGCCGATCTTCGCAATGGCGCGCATCGCCGGCTGGAGCGCACACCGCATCGAAGA